>JBOFRC010000107.1:0-13876 GCA_051650825.1 Sarcina sp.
CACCTGCGATAAAATATTAGATCCACTTAACCATAATTTAAAATGCTTTCTCAATATTTCTATATTTTTTTCATCTTTTAGAAAATCATCAATTTCTTTGAGTGTTATTATATTTTCTTTATCATCCATATAGGCACTAAATAGTTCATATACTTCTTCTATATTTTGTGGACTCATCGCTTGTGCACAACATACGTAGTATTGATTTGGATTTAACTTTTCAACCTTAGGAACTTCTTTTTTTAATGATGTTCGTAAATTTGCAAATGTACTATTTATGTAATGCTTAACTTGTACTATAATATTATTTCCTACACCATAATCAGCTAAATCTATTCCTCCATCTGCTCCTTTTCCAAAACTTCTTAATTTAGTACATAACTTTTTCTGCATAATATCCTTGCATAACTCTTCAAACTCAATATCATCTAAATTCTTATAATTAAACATATTTCATACCTCACTTTTATTATTAATTACTATTTTATACTGACATAATTTTATTATATCTGGAAATTCCTCTCATTTAAATGCATTTCATTTATACACTAATAAAAAAACCGCACCTATTTATGGTACGGTTCACCTTACTATAAATAAAATCCCCCCATTTCCATTAAATCTCTACAATATAAAAAATATTAAAATAACTGATAAAACAAATTTAAATATAATTATCCTTTTATAAATTTTTCTAGCTTTATTTATTGCAATATATTTTAGACTACTTTTATAATCAAAAAAAAGGATTATACCATTATTGTGATGATATAATCCCTATTTTTATCTAATCTATTTATAAACCCTTAAATTAAATTTAACTCTTAATAAACTTAATTTAAAACTTAATCTTAGTATCCGTTAACTTCTGATAATAAATCTCCAAGTCTTATAAGTGAATCTGGAGCATCTTTACTATCCATTACAAGTTCTATAAACACAAGTTTATCTCTGTTTTTACCTGCAACTTCTAAAGCTTTAACTAATTCTTCTTCTGTTGAAACTTTACATGACATTGATTTATTTTGACTTAAATCAAATATATTTACAATATTTTTATAATCCCACATATTGATAGCATTATATTTTCTTTCTGGTCCATGTATAAGTTTTTCTATTGTATATCCATCATTATTTATAACAAATATGATTGGGTGTAAGTCTTCTCTAATCATAGTTGATACTTCTTGACATGTTAATTGGAATGAACCATCCCCAATAACAACCATATTTCTTCTGCTTTCATCAGCCATTTGTGAACCTAAAAGAGCTGGTAATGTATAACCTATTGAAGCCCATAAAGGTTGTCCTATGAATTTAGAATTTTCTGGCATTCTAATTGATGTTGATCCTGAGAATGATGTACCTGTTTCAGCTAAAAGAACATCTCCTTCTTTTAATTCACTTTCCATGAATTCGTAGAATCTTTGTTGAGTTAAAGCAGCATCTTTTTTAGCAACAAAGTTTGCTCCTTCTTTAGCTTCTAATTTAAATTCATGTTTATAGTTGATATTGTTGTTAAGAAGTGCTTCTAAAACATCTTTCATTAAGATATTTCCATATACTTTTTCTCCAATTTTAGCATGTGAAGGGTGAATTTCTACTACATTTATATCATCATGTACTAAGTTGAAACAAGCTGTTGTAAAGTCACTAAGTTTAACTCCTAAGAAGAAAGCTACATCTGATTTGTTCATAGCTTCTTTAACTGGGTCTATACTTAACACACCATTGTATATTCCAACATAGTTAGCACAGTATTCATTAACAGCACTTTTACCCATACTTGTTGTACTTACTGGAAGTCCTGTAACTTTAACAAAGTTTCTAGCTTCTTTATTTAATTGGCATCTATCTACTTCATAGTCTGCAAGAACCATTTCTCCTCTTGAGTTAGCTACAAGATTTTTAACATCTGCTATAAATTCTTTTAAAGTTTCTTCATTAGTTTTAACTTCAATATCTAAAGGCTCTCCTGAAACTTCAATTTCCTTATCAACTATATCAAAAGGAACTCCTATATAAACTGGTTTTTTAGTGATATAACATTCTGTTAATATTCTATCTATTTCTCTTGCTGCATTCATTTCACTTAATATTGTTTGAGCTCCTGTTACTTCTCTAAACATATTATAGAATTTATAATATTGTCCATCTCCTAATGAGTGGTGCACAAGTTTTGAACTATTGTTCATGATTGCCATTGATGGAATTCCTGTAATTTTAACTATTGGAACATCCTCTGCAAAAGCACCTGCAACTCCGTTTATAGCACTAAGTTCTCCAACACCAAATGTTGTTACTAAAGCTGACATACCATTAACTCTTGCATATCCGTCTGCTGCATATGAACCATTAAGTTCATTACAGTTACCAACCCAATCAATTCCTTCCATATCTTCAACATGATCAAGGAATAATAAGTTATAATCTCCTGGTACTCCATACACATGTTTAACATTGAATTCTTTTAATCTGTTTAATAGGTAATCTCCTATTGTAATTTTCATAATTTCATCCTCCATTTATTTCAATTAACTATCTTCATAGTCAATATTTTTTATTTTTTAAATTTTATTAAATTCAAGAATTTATATAGTCTCTAAAATAATACTTACGATTAATTTAGACATTTATTAATAAAGCATATCCCGTGCCAACTTTTTAAAAAAAGATATAAAAATAATTTTTTCATAGATTTTTTTTGTATTTATTTTCAAAAAAAAACGCTAAGCCCTTTATTTAACTAAGTTTTATAATTTTTTATTTTTTATTTTTTTGTTTTTTATAAATATCTCTTTTATCTAAAACAATTAGTATAAATAAATTGCTAAACATAAAAAGAGATTATAAGTATCAAATTTGATACTTATAATCTCTAATTTGAGATTTCTTTCGCATATAACTTGCTCTGCTTATCTCAAGTTTATCTAAAATTTCATCCATAGCATAACCATCACCTATTAATTTATTAATAACTCTATACTCTACTTCTCTTACAATATCTTTTAAAGGACTATTAAGATTTACATCTATGTTATATTCTCTTTCACAAATTTCTATTCCATCTATAAAAGCTTTATAATCTATATTTTCAAAATTAAAATCTTCAAATTCTACCATTAAAGAAAGTCTTCTAACAATATTATCAAGCTCTCTTATATTACCTCGCCATGGATATGTACTAGGACATTTTTTTATTATATCTATTACTTTTTCGGTATTATCTGCATCAATTCTTTTTAAAAGTTCCTCTGCAATAAACGGTATATCATCTCTTCTATCTCTTAACGCTGGTACTGTTATATTAAAAACATTTAATCGATAATATAAATCTTCTCTAAATCGTCCCTCTAAAACCTCTTCTCTTAAATCTCTATTAGTTGCACAAACTATTCTTATATCAACAGGTGTAACCTCATTACTCCCAACTCTCATAACTTCTTTTTCTTGTATAACTCTTAATAAACTAGCTTGTAAACTAAGAGGAAGCTCACCTATTTCATCTAAAAATATAGTTCCTCTATGTGCAAGTTCAAATAGTCCTGCCTTTCCTTCTTTTTTTGCCCCTGTAAAAGCTCCATTTGCATATCCAAAAAGTTCACTTTCTAAAAGATTCGCATGTATAGCTCCACAGTTTACAGCTACAAACGGCCACTCTTTTCTGTCACTGTCATTATGAATACTTTGTGCAAAAAGTTCTTTACCTGTTCCCGATTCTCCATAAATTAAAATAGTCCCATCAGTTTTAGCATATTTTCCTGCAAGCTTTTTAATAGTTTCCATCTTTTTATCCTTTGTAATGATATTATTAAAATCATATTTAGCAACTAAACCTTTTTTATGGTTAACATTTCTTATCTTTCTTTCAAGTTTTTGAATAGTAGATGCCTTATCAAAAGAATTAACTCGCCCAATTAACATATCATCTATTTTAATTTGCACTGTGCTTGTCGCAACCATTTTTCCATTAATATTTATAACTCTATCCTTAGAATCTGTAGGGCTTTCTTCACTATCACTAATTACATCTCTATAATTTTTTTCTAATACTTCATCTTTATCAACTTCTAAAATTTTAGACGCAGCATCATTACAAATACTTATCTTATTATTAATATCAGTAACTATTATTCCTTGTTTTACAAAATTCAAAATACTATTAAGCCTTACATTTTTTTCGATTTCTTTTTTTCTTACATTAAAAATATTAATAGCTTCTTCCATAGCACTATTCATTGCCTCTTCGCTAGATTTTAAAAGAATTTGTCTAAGGTTTAACTCTTTACTATATATTTCAGTACATCCACCACCTATAACAAGATTAACACCTATCTTCTTTGCCTCTTTAAGAGGCTCTCTTAAATCTTCTGGAAGCATATATTTTACCTGCAAAATATCATTTTTAAGTTTAAAGATACTTTTTATTTCTTCTAAATTAAAAGTATCTTTATAATAAGCTAAACAAACTATTTGAGTTTCTTCATCTATATCCGCATTATTAATAGCTTTTATCAAATCAAAATTTGCAACTTTAATATCTACAACTGGTACATTAGTATTAGCTCTTATAAAACTAACACTAGATCCTCCACTTAAAAATACATCTGTTGTTTTTTCATTCTCTCTTATAAATTTTTTAATTTCTTCCTTATCATTTATAGTTTTCGCATTAATATTAATTCTTTCATCATCAAAAGTATTAAAATAAACAGACATTTCACTATAAGGAGAAACTACGCTAATGTTAATTTTACTATTACCTAACATTTGCATTCTATCACCTCATTATTTATACATTTTCAAATCACTAAATTACTATATTTCTTTCCTTTATTATACAATATCATTCAAAAAACTTAGTTACATAAAAAAAATAGGTAAGTATCTATATAATACTTCCTATTTTTTCATTATATTAATACCATAAATCAAGACTCAATTCAGGTATAATTTTTACTACCTCTGAATGTTAAATCAAAATTATCACATGTGTTTCTTCACCTAGTACTTATAGAAGAAATAATATTATAAACACTACCTATCATATAAAAAATATTTATCCTTTGAATTTAAATATCTAATCCATACCCCTGTTTAAATTCTATATTATCCATATCTAAACTGCCATCCAAATTAACCTTTGGAATATCAATCGGAAGTCTTCCTGTTGCCTTATATGCACCAAATATTGTATCTATAGCAGCAGGAATATTAGGTGCATATGCATTAAATGGCTCATTAAAATCTAGTCCCCAGCCTCCATAAGTTACAATTTGTGCACAAGCCTCTTTAAAAAGCCCTGTATTATAAGGATTTCCAACACTTACGAATATAGTATTTTTATTTATTTTATTCGAATGTTTTAATATATCTACTGGCAATGTTCTTAAATAACTTTCAGATGCCATATCTTTTTCTGAATATGCCTCGGTTAACACTATTATATTATCCGATTTTTTTATTTTTTTATTTAAAACTTCATCAACTAAATGTTGATCCTTATAATTGTGAGTTTCTATACTAATATTAGGAATTACATTTTCAGTTATAAGTCTATTAATCGCAAATTTCATACTATTTAATTTAGTTTCATCAGTTGAAACTAAAAGTATTCTTTCTTTTTTCTTTAATTTTAATGGTAATACATCATCATTTTGCAATACTGTAATAGATTTAGCTGCTGTCTCTCTTTCAAACAACCTATGATTATTTGAACCAACAATTTTTTTAGCATTTTCTATTTTTGTATCAACCTTTATATTTTTAGATTGAATAATCCCCCTTTTATTCTTTAACTTTAAAATTCTTTCAACAGATTCATCTATTCTTTCAATAGCTATTTCACCAGTTTCTATAGAATTTAAAAGTTCACTGAAAATTTTTTCAAGCTTTACTATATCAGAACTACTTCTGATAACTGTTGGCATTAAAGCTATATCAGCACCAGCATTTATAGCCATTTTAATTGCTTCTACTTCTCCAAAATTACTTGTTATTGCATTCATATCCATCGCATCAGTAATTATAATTCCATCATAATTAAAATCGTCTCTTAAAATACCAGTTAAAATATCATCTGATAAAGTAGCTGGTATATATACATCATTCTTTTTATCTTTTTCTATTTGTGGATATTGAATATGTGCTGTCATAATCATCTCTATATTATTTATATTATCTTTAAATGGTACAAGCTCTAATTGATCAAGTTCTTCTCTTGATTTATCAACTCTAGGCAATCCAACATGTGAATCAGTATAAGTATCTCCATGACCTGGGAAGTGCTTAATTACTGGAATAGTATTTGTATCTAATAAACCATTTATAACCTCTTTTCCTAATTGTGAAACGATTTCACTTTTACTTGAAAATGATCTTACTCCTATAATAGGATTATTAGGATTACTATTAACGTCTAATACTGGTGCAAAATTAAGATTAATCCCAAGAGCATTTAATTCCGCTCCTATCAAATTTCCATATTCATAGGCAATATTTGTAGAATTAATTGCACCAAGAGACATATTTCCTGATAAATTAGTCCCCATTCTAAGTCGTGAGCCTAATCCCCCTTCTTGATCTGTTGCAATAAATAAAGGAATATCTTTATTACCAGCACTAAACTGTATATCATTACAAAGCTTCACTGTTTGTTCTACATTAACTATATTAGGACTAAATAATATAACTCCCCCTAAATAATAATCTGAAATTATTTTTGAGACTGTGTCATTTAGTTCAGTCAAGGATTTATCGTCCCATCCTGTAAAATCTAAGATGAGCATTTGACCTATTTTCTCTTTGACAGTCATTTTGTTTAAAATATCAGTAACATTTTCACTTATATCCTCTTCCTGAGTATTAGCTAAAACTATTTTACTATTATTAAAAGATATTACTTCACTTACAGATGCAGTCAAAATAGCTAAAAGCATAAAAATACTTGTAATTTTTTTATACTTCACAATAAATAAGCCTCCTTTATATTTAAATCAACCTAAAATTTAATTTAGTTATATATTTTATAAATTCAACCTTAAACTCAAAAAACCTCTATTTTTTTTTCGCCAAATTATATACTATTCCACGTAAAATATAATTTATACATTTCAGTCTTTTGGTAAGTTATTTAGCTTGTATTATTACTTCAAAACTTGTAACATTACCATCACATTTTGCTATTATCTCGCCATTATGTAAATTTATTATATCTTTTGCTATTGCAAGACCAAGCCCAGCTCCGCCTGTCGATGTCTGACGAGCAAAATCGCCTCTATAAAACTTATCAAATATATTCTTTAATATTTCCTCTTCTATTTTCCCCTTACTTTCAAAGATTATATAAATATCTTCTTTTTTATATGCTTCAATTAATATTTCACTTTTTTCATCACTATATACTATTGCATTCTTTATTATATTATTAAATACTCTTGCTATTTTTTCTCCATCAATACATGCAAAAAGATTATCATCTATTTTTGTTTTTATTGTTTTTCCATTACTTTTAAGTTGAGGGTATGCTTCTTCCACTAATTGCATAATCAAATATGATAAATTTATTTCTTCCTTATTTAGTGGTACATTTTCTAAATTATATCTAGTAATTTCAAAAAATTCATTTATTAAAGTTTCTAATCTATATGCTTTGTCTAAGGTTATACCTACATATTTAGCTTTTTCAGCACTTGTCATATTTTTATTTTCTTGTAATAGATTTAAATATCCTATTACTGAAGTTAATGGAGTTTTTATATCATGTGCTAAATATACAATTAGATCATTTTTTCTTTTTTCAATATTTCTTTGTAGTTCTTCACTTTCTTTAAGTTCTTTTCTAATTATATTTAGTCTATCTTCAATAAAATTAAGCTCACAAGACAACTTTATTTCTTCATCTTTATTAGATAAACTATCTATTCCTGCTACCATTTCATCAAAATATTTAGTGAACCAAGATAAAAATATTTTATAAAAAATAGCAAATATTAATATAACAATTCCAATAACAATAAAATTAAAATATTTTCTTATAGCTATATAATAAATATTTCTAGCTATTATAATCTCTATGCCTAAAACTTTACTAATTAAAATAGATATAACTTCTCCTAGTTCGCCTTGAACTAACATTCTCAAACCTACTACTATAAATATCGAAAAAATCATAAGGATTATAGTTTGTATAAAAATTTTATTTATTAGATTTTTATAAATTATTCTATTCTTTCCCTTATTCTTCAATTTTATACCCAACTCCCCATACAGTTTTAATATACCGTGGCTTTTCAATTGAATCACAAAGCTTTTCTCTAAGATGCCTTATATGAGTTGTTATAGTATTATTATTTTTATCAAAATATTCATCTTGCCAAATAGTTTTAAAAATTTCTTCTGAACTTACTACTTTTCCTTTTTCTTCACAAAGAATCTTTAATATAGAAAATTCTGTCGGCGTAAGTGCTAAAACTTCTTCCTTTAATCTACATTCATGCTTTTTAATATCTAAAACTAATCCCTTATGTTCTATGATATATTCTTGTTCATTCTTTTTATCTTTCACATTATACTTTTTATACCTTCTAAGTTGTGCTTTTACTCTTGCTACAACTTCTAGAGGTCTAAATGGTTTGCTTATATAATCATCTGCGCCAAATGCAAGTCCACTTATTCGATCACTTTCTTCTCCTTTAGCTGTTAACATTATAATAGGAAACATATATTTTTCTCTTAATACACTACAAAAAACCAATCCATCACCATCTGGAAGCATAATATCAAGTAATGCTAAATCAATTTTATTCTCTAACAGAAAATCTTCTATTCCTTTTATATAGTTAAATTTAAAGACTTTATATCCCTCATTTTTTAAATATATCTCAAGTAAATCAGCTATTTCTTTTTCATCTTCTAATATCAATACACTTTCTATAAATATCACCTCAAATAAAAAATTAAATTCTTATATCTCTTAATTTTTATATACTATAAATTGAATTTAATAAATGCAAGTATAGCTAAATGTATTGGATAAAAAGCATAAAACACCCATTTATTAATTACAGATATACTACCTCGTTTTCCATTGTATAAAGCTATAAGTGGTAAAGATAAAAATATTCCTAGCTGAAAAATTTGTCTCCACCAAATCCCACTTTGATCTGCTAAGGTAATAAAAACACCTATTAAAAGTGGCATTGCGACAAGTGTAAATCCCACAAATTGCTTCTTTAAATCATTATGATACACACCAAAAATAACAACCCAAAGAACACCTACAACTCCCCAGTCTCCCCTATTTCCAAACAATATTAATAATAAAAATATTCCTACTATTCTAAACTTTTTAGAAATATTTTCTTTCTTCCATATTTTTAAAGCTATTAATCCTAAAAATAAAGTAAATATAACACTAGTCGGATAAATTTGTCTTTTGCTTTCATCAAAAGGAAATACAATTAACTCTCCTGTCAAATAATATAAAAACGCAAAATGTGATATAATTGCAAATCCAAATAATCTCATAGCATATTTTTTAAAATTTCTAGTTTTAAAAAAGCCTTCAGCTACAAAATAACACATAATAGGCATAGTAATTCTTCCTATCATATGCATTAGTTGCCCAGGTATGCTTTCAGTACTTACAAATAACCATGCAATATGGTCTATAAGCATTGCCACTATTGCTATATATTTTAATGCATTAGCAGTTAAATTTTTTTCCCTAATTCTCATATTCTCCATAAATTTTACTAGAAAAAATTAAATATTTTTCGTAATTTTTTCTTTTTAGCCCCTCCTCTTTATACTTTATCAAATAAAATTATATCATATTTTTACATATTATATAATTTTACCCATTAAAAATAATAGTTTATAAATCTTTTTATTTTTCCTAAATAAAATCCCTACTTTCTTAGAAATTATCATCATAATGTAACTTATGAAAATATTATAATGTTATAATTTCTTTTACACTTAAATTTAAAGTATATTAAATAGCTTTATTTTATTTAAATGAAAGGAGGTAAATTTATTGAAAAAAGCTTACTTATTAGAAAACGAAAAAATATCTAAAGCTATTCTTATTTTAGGAATTCCAACTATTCTTACATCAATGGCTAGAGTTTTATATAATATTATAGATACTATATTTATCGGACAATTTGTTGGTCCTATAGGAATTTCAGCTTTAGGAATTTATTTACCTATACAAATGTTTGTATCTTCACTTACTGTTTTATTTGCAACAGGTACTGCCTCATTATTGTCTAGGACTCTTGGAAAAAAAGATTATGAAAGAGCCAATGAAATAACATCAAATCTACTTGCTGTAGTCACAGTAATTGCTATAATCATCTCTCTTCTTGGAGTTATATTTACGAAACAAATAGTAATAATTTTTGGTGCTAAAGGTTCAGTTCTACCTTATGCTATAAGCTTTACACGAATAATGTTTATAGGCTTCCTATTCTCTCCTTTTATATCTGCATTAAACAATATAATAAGAGCTGAAGGTAATACTAAATATAATATGAATGGTGTTTTAATCAGTTTAGTTGTAAATATAATCTTAGATTATGTATTTATAGTCATACTAAAACTCGGAGTTCCTGGGTCTGCATTAGCAACAGTCTTTGCAAACCTTAGTAATTTGTTATACATAGCATATTATTTTAAATTTAAATCATTTGTAAAAGTTAAATTTAAATACTTCAAAATTAATTTGCCTTTATTTAAGGAAATTCTTCCTATAGGTTTTGCTAGTTTTTCAAATAAAGTAGCTGCAAGCCTTGGAGTATTAATTTTAAATCATGCATTATACTTCTTTGGTGGTAATGACGCAATTGCTATATATAGTGTTGTATTCAGACTTACTTCCTTTATACAACTTTCAGCTAGTGGACTAGCTAAAGGTGCTCAACCACTAATAGGTTATAATTATGGAGCTAAAAATATTAAAAGAATGAAAGAAGCTCTAAATACGAGCTTAATTATAGGTACAAGTCTTGTATTTATTTTGACTAGTGCCATGTTTATATTTTCTAAATATTTTATAGAAATTTTTTCAAAAAATTCTATTTTTGTAAATAACGCTCTTATAGTTTTAAGAATAGCAATCTTAGCCTCCCCATTACTTGCAATATATTTTATTTCAATGGGATTTTATAGGGCTATAGGAAAGGCTAGAGAAGCATTTTTCTTATCTTTATTTAGAAGAATTATTTTTTTCATTCCATTAATTGTTTTACTTCCATTTATAAATCATTTAAATCTTTTAGGAATTTGGATTGCTCTACCCTTATCTGATCTTTTATCAGCGAGTTTTGCCTTCCTTTTATTAATAAATTACCTAAAAAAACATATTTCTAATCGAGTCGAGGTACAAACTTAAAGCTTCAAAAAAATATATTATTTAAACAAGAAACTAAAGTTTTTACCAAAAAGACTAAAATTTAATTAATGTTAAATTGAACAAAAGGAATATAGCTCACAGCTATATTCCTTTTATTTATTTTCTATATTTCATTTAGTTTTCGATATTTAAATACTTTATTACACCTATCTTTAAAAATCCATCTGCGGTAGCACTAAAACTTAGCAAGAAATCTGTTTTACTTTTTTATATTGCTAATTATATATAACTGTAGCTAAAACTCCATTTATAAAACTTTCCCTATCTGCTGGTATAATTTCTACTGCATTATTAAAATTTAAAGTTTTTATATATTCTTTTATATCCGCTAGTTTAAATTCTGTAGTTTGGAAATAATCTGCCATTGCTGCTATATGATCTTTTACATTTAGTATCTCTTTTCTCATTATTTTCTCCCCTTAAAAAACAATTTTTTTCTTAATTCCATTATATACATTTTATTAATAATACGAAATATAAATTATAAATTTTAAAATATTATTCGTAAATTGTTTAAAAATACGATTATTATTTATACTTAAAGAGTGTATCATTTGTATATTATGCTCAATATTCTCAACTTTTATCTATAATTAATAAATTTAATTGTCAAAAAATTTATTACTTTAGTCAGCATACAAATGCATAAAAAAAAGTTATACTAAGAATATTAGAAACTAAGTTTAACTTCTAATATTCTTTAAATTATAATTTGAAAGGATAATTCAGCAAATGATAAAAAACATAAAAATTAGTTCAAGAGTTTTGCTTGTAATTTCTGCGTGGGTACTTATTGTAAGTGTATATACTCTAAAATTCACAATAAATCCTTATCTTTATTTATTATTAATATCTGCATTTATTGTTAATGGCTTAATTGTATTAATTAACAATTATTCAATATATAAATATGGAAAATATTTCTCATTAACTTTAATAGTTATATTTGGATTTTTCTCTCCCAATTTTGTTTTGCCATACTTATACGCATCATGCATAACTGCTATAACACTTTGGAAAATGAAAATTGAAGATAAATATCTCTATATAATAATTTCAATTTTCTCATATTTTTTAACTGTTATAGTAAATGCAATTTTTATTCTTTCATCTAATTCACAGGTATTTAACAATTTGTATAGCTCTATTTTTTCTTTTACTATTACAATGTTAATAGTTGCTCTTTTTACGATTAGAGCAAAAGGAAAAACAGATATAAATTTACTCAATAAAGAACTCGAAATACAAAATAAAAAGCTACAAGAATATGCAACTCAAGTAGAAGAATTAACTATACTTAATGAAAGAAATCGTATTGCACAGGAACTTCATGATTCTCTTGGTCATTATCTTATGGCTATTTCTATGCACGTAGATATATTAGATAAAGTTAAAACCTCTCCTGACAAAACAGAAGAAATAATAAAAAAAACTAAAGTGCTTGTAAAAGATAGTATAAAAGAACTTAGAACTACAGTTTTTGAATTAAAAGAAATGAAAAAATCAGCTATTTTAGCTACATCTTTAGATGAACTTATAAATAATTTTTCGTCCCTTGATAATATATCTTTTGAACTCAAATTTGATGAGAATGTTGAAACAACTTCTCCTTTCATCAAAGATATAATATATAAAACAGTCAAAGAAGCAATAACTAATGGAATAAAACATGGAAATGCATCTAAATTTGAAATTAACATAAAAGCAGAAGATGGAATTAAATTTTTTATAAAAAACAATGGAACCTCACCTACTAAAATAACAAAATCAAATGGTCTTTTAGGAATAGAAAAAAGGCTAGCACTCACAAGAGGATTTGCTGAGTTTGATTCTAAAGACGGCTTTACAATTTCATGTTATATACCAAATAAAATTTAATGGAGGCTTACTTATGATAAATATAATTCTTATTGATGATCAAAAAATAATAAGGGAAGGATTAAAAATGATTCTTTCCTTTGATAATGAAATTAATATATTAGCAGAAGGATCTAATGGAAATGAAGCACTTGAATTATGCCGGTTACATACTCCTGATATAGTTTTAATGGACATTAGAATGCCAGTAAAAGATGGAGTCTGTGCTACTTTAGAAATACGTGAAGAATTTCCTAATATAAAAGTTTTGATACTTACAACTTTTAATGACAATGATTATATTTTTGATACCTTAAAAAATGGTGCATCTGGATATCTTTTAAAGGATGCTGACCCTGATGAAATAATTTCTGCTGTTAAAAGTGTTTACAAGGGTAATATGTTAATACATCCTGATATAGCCGCTAAACTTGCTACTGTTTTAAGTTCTAAATCTGAAAATAAAGAAACTAAAAAAAATCTCAATTTAAATTCTTTGACAGAAAGAGAAAAAGAAGTAGCTTTATTAGTTGCAAGAGGACTTTCAAATAAAGATATTTGTGCAAAATTATTTCTTTCTGAGGGTACTGTAAAAAACTA
>JBOFRC010000108.1:0-1152 GCA_051650825.1 Sarcina sp.
TACGACTTACGGTTTGGTCTGCCCGATCAGTTTTAGATGGAGAATGTTGCATCATGGGAAAATTAGCAATAACAATAGGGTTTCAGCCTTACAGGCTTGAACCCCTAATAAAAAGGGCCTAAAAAAGGCCTATAAAAAAAAAACGACAGGGTTTCAGCCCTTGATTTTTGAGCTGCTGGCTCCAAAATCTTTATCAAGCCTTTTAACATGTAGATCGGAGAGGAAAATGGCCGCTTTTTACATTTTCAGCTCATTTATCATGGAAATGTGGTGGGGTATTTTTTTACCTTTTCAACCGTAATACCTCTCGTGATGGCCCGATCTCCGTAAAAGTTTCCACGCTTCTTTAGCATAATATTGGGCACGTGCTCAGCTAATTTGGTGAGGTTTTGCGCAGAGCAGGCCATTTATCAGTCATTTAAATGCCGTTTTGTATATGATAATATAGAGCATTTTTCAACTTTTTTGACCGCTATAGCGCCACCAAGTGGCCAGTCGCCGCGTCCTTTTTCACGCCACCACAGAATGAGCTCTTACGTCGGTGTGCTGAGTTTGGTGAAAATATCTCGTTCCGTTGGCGCGTTATAGCCGATTTAGTAAACGTGGCTCCTCCCCCTTTGTGCGTTTTGGCGTCCCTTGGGGACCGTGAACTGAAATTTCCACTTTTTTTTGATAATTATTGACATTCAGACTCCAGAGAATCTGGCAGCGCTGGTTTGGTTCCGGTCGGGCCAAAAACCTAGGACTAGTTCGCGAAAGTAGGTTTTGCAAAAAACCCAAAATACCCGGAATTTTTCCCAGGGTGACGAGCACATCCGAGGCATGCATCGCGTCCGTCTTGAGCCAAGGATTCCAACGATATAAGACACTCGAGCCTGCGCCTAACGGTTTAGGAGTTATGAGCCGTTTCGTGCTTTTGACCGCTGTAGCGCCCCCCTCAGGCCTATCGGGGCGCGCCTCGGTGGCGCTGGTCGGCGGTGTGAGCACTACCAGCCCTGAAAGTTTCAAGTCTCTACGACTTACGGTTTGGTCTGCCCGATCAGTTTTAGATGGAGAATGTTGCATCATGGGAAAATTAGCAATAACAATAGGGTTTCAGCCTTACAGGCTTGAACCCCTAATAAAAAGGGCCTAAAAAAGGCCTATAAAAAA
>JBOFRC010000109.1:0-33131 GCA_051650825.1 Sarcina sp.
TGAAAACATCTGTAGAAGTTTTTAACTGTAAAAAAACTAATATTAAAAATTTTAAAAAGTTTTCAGGAAATACTTTAGCAGGAGAACATGAAATAGTTGAATCGAAAGCAATATCAAATATTTCTAAAATAAATGTTAAAAAAGGTGATTATGTTAAAAAAGGCGATGTTTTAATGGTTTTAGATTCCACAAAACTTGACGAGCAGATATCAGACCTTGATAAAACTAATGATAAGATACAGGGAACTGTAAATAAAACAAAGCAACAAATTGAAGAAATGAAGATTAAATTAAATAATGAACATGATAAGAAGGATGCTTTAGAAAATGAAATTAAAAGTTTAGAAAGTGAGAATTTAGATATTGAATTAAATCTAAAAAATTTAGATGAAGCTTTTGCGAATGGTCAAATTGAAACTAATGAATATGAAGAGCAAAAGAAAGGGTTAGAGGCTAAAAAAACGACTAATAGTTTAACTATAAATAAAAAAAAGGGAGAGTTAAAAGCTTTAGAAATAAATATAAATATAATAGTAAAAAGTATAGAGGAACTTGAAAAGATGATGGGGAGTTCTTCGAATAATGATTTAAGTTCAATGATTAATGTATTAAAAGATAAAAAAGGTGATTATATAGTTGTTGCTGGGATTTCAGGCGTTATTAGTGAGATGAATTTAAAAGTTGGGAGTATGCCAATTAACATAATGAAGCAGGGGATTGTTATTGAAAATAATGATACATTAGATGTGATATTTAAAGTTTCAGAAGAGGGAAAAAAACTTTTTGAAAAAAGAAAACATATAAATATAGAAGTTGAAGACAATGGCAAGGTTTTTGAAAAAGTAGCGACAATTGAAAATATATCAAAAGAAATTGATGAGAGAACAAAGCAATATGATATTACTATTAGTTTCAAAAATGACGAAAAATTTAAAAAAGGAGTTTTTGTGAGGGCTTATATAGAGGTTAATTCTAAGGAGGATGTACTTGTAATTCCTAAAGATGCTCTTATACGAGAAGAAGAAAAAACTTTTGTATATACAGTAGAAAATGGTTTGTCAGTAAAAAAAGAAATAACACTTGGTGCACAGAATCATAAGGAAGTAGAAGTATTAAGTGGACTTACTGAGAGCGAACAAGTTGTGATAAAGGGGAAAGAATTTATAAATGGGAGTAATAAGGTAAATATAGTGAGGGTGGTGGATTTTAATGAAAATAACTAGTATTAGTATAAAGAGACCAGTTACTGTATTTATGGGTGTTCTTATTGTTCTTATGTTTGGATTTGTCTCATATTTTAAGTTGAATATTGATATGTTACCATCATTTAATCTTCCTATGCTAATGATGATGACACAGTATAATGGAGCAGGTCCTGCTGAAATAGAAAAATTAGTTACTGTGCCAATTGAAGGGGTTGTTGGAACTGTATCTAATGTAAAGAGTGTAAAGTCAATAAGTGGAGAAGGAACTTCTATGCTTATGATACAATTTGTTGATGGGACAGATATGGATTTTGCTTCTCTTGAGATTAGGGAAAAAATCGATATGATTTCTAAGATGTTACCTGAAGATGTTACAAAACCTATTCTTATTAAGATGGATCCTAATATGATGCCAATTATGAGTTTTGCTGTTAATTTCGAGGAAAAAGATATAGAAGAACTATCAAATTTTGCAGATAAAACATTAAAACCTATGATTGAAAGAATAGAGGGTGTAGCATCAATAGAGATAATGGGGGATTCAGAAAGTCAAGTAAAGGTAGTAGTTGATCCAGATAAATTAGCAGCTAGTGGTCTTACAATGAATAATGTAATGATGGCTTTAAAATCGGATAATATGAATTTGCCGATAGGTAATATAATAGAAGGTAGTTATGATATCTTAGTAAGAACTATAGCTGAGGTTAAAAGTTTAGAGGATATAGAAAATATTTTATTAAGTAATAGAACCGGTGAGGTATTTAAGCTTAAGGATGTTGCATCTATTAGTAAAGGAACTTCACAAAAACAAGATTATGCAAGATTAAATGGAAAAGATGCTTTGATTTTTAGTGTTAAAAAAGAAAGTACAGCAAATACAGTTGAAGTTTCTAAAAAGTTAAAAGTAGAGCTTGATAAAATAGAGGGAGAAATCAAGGGGTTAGATAGTACAGTTATTTTAGATCAAGCAGAATTTGTTGAATTTGCTATAGATTCTGTAAAAATGAATGCAATGATTGGTGCTATACTCGCGGTTCTTATTATTTTTATGTTTTTAAAGGACATAAGAAGTACTATAGTAATGGCTATATCAATACCAATATCAGTAATATCAACTTTTATTATGGTTTATTTTGCTGGATTTACACTTAATATGATTTCTCTTGGGGGGATTGCATTAGGTGTAGGTATGTTAGTTGATAACTCTATAGTGGTTATAGAAAATATTCATAGATTGAGAAAAGAAGGGGAAAATTCGGTTCTAGCAGCGATAGAGGGGACAAAAGAAGTCGCAATGGCAATCACAGCTTCAACCATAACTTCTATTTGTGTATTTTTACCTATAGTTTTTGTTGAAGGTATGGCATCAGAGATATTTAGAGAAATGGCATTTTCTGTAGCATTTTCTTTAATATCATCATTAGTTGTTTCTTTTACATTAGTTCCTCTTTTAGCATCAAAATTATTTAGCAAGGATATAGAATTTAAAGAAAATAAAATATTTGAAAAAATAAGAAAATTTTATTTGAAAGTGCTTACTTGGAGTCTTGACCATAAAAAATATGTAATAGGTATGCTTGTAAGTGTTATATTCATAGGTGGAATGATGTTTACAAAGATAGGAATGGAACTATTTCCCGCAGCAGACCAAGGCGTAGTTTCTGTAAAAGTAGTTACTCCTAAAGGACTTAATATAAACAATATAAATGAAATTACGAGTGAAGTAGTTCAAAAATTTGAAAATATAGCCGATATTAAACAGCATGCTGTTATAGTAAATAGTGACGGTGCTAATATTACTATAATGTTAAAAGATGATAGAAAAGCTAGTGATAGAGAGATTGCGAAACAAATTAGAGAAGTTACTAATTTAATAGCTGGGGCTAAAATTGAAGTAAGCGCAATGTCTGGTGTAATTAGTACAGGAAGTGCACCTATAGCTATAAAAATTTCAGGTGATGATTTTGACACTCTTAATAAAATAACAAATGAGCTAATAGATATTATGAATAATGTAGATGGAGTAATTGATATTAAATCTAGTAATGAGGAAAGTCTTGAAGAACTTAAAATTGTTATAGATAAAGAAAAAGCAGCAAAATATGGACTTAATAATTTGCTTATTTCTCAAGCTATACAAACGAATTTTAGAGGTATAAATATAGATAAAGTAGATATTGATGATAAAAGTTATGATATCAATATATCTACAAATCTTAGTTATAATGCTACTTATAGTGATCTTGAAAATATAATGATAGATACTGCTGTAGGTTCTCGTATTCCTCTTATGGAAGTTGCTAAAATAGAAAGAGGCTCAGGATATAGTAATATATCAAGAGAAGATGATTTTAGGACCGTAACTATTAATGCTAGTTTAGATGGAGTCGCATTAAATGATGCTGTTAAGTCAATACAAAAGGCAAGCCAAAAAATAGATATTCCTAGTGGGTATAAAATAACTTATGGTGGAGAAGTTGAGCAAATGATAGATGCTTTTAGCCAATTGTTCTTAGCTATGGTAGTTGCAATACTTTTAGTCTATATGGTTATGGCAGCGCAATTTGAATCGTTATTTAGTCCATTTATTATAATGTTCACTATTCCGCTTGCCTTTGTTGGTGCTATCTTCTTATTATTTATAACTAATGTTAGCATAGGAATTACAGCTATGATAGGATTTATAATGTTAAGTGGAATTATAGTTAATAATGGTATAGTTTTAATTGACTATATAAATAAATTGAAAAATGAAGGTTTAACTACTAGAGAGGCTATTCTTAAAACAGGACCTATAAGACTTCAACCTATTCTTATGACTGCGCTTACAACTATTATGGGACTTATTCCTATGGCAATCGGTTTTGGGAAAGGTTCAGAGTTACAACTTCCTTTAGCA
Organism: Sarcina sp.; assembly: GCA_051650825.1. Taxonomy (GTDB): domain Bacteria; phylum Bacillota; class Clostridia; order Clostridiales; family Clostridiaceae; genus Sarcina. The sequence continues at coordinate 4,105 of JBOFRC010000109.1, forward strand.
CTAACAGTTATAGGAGGGTTATTAGTATCAACAGTGCTTACACTTTTAATAATTCCTGTTATATATGCTATATTTGATGGGATAAATATTAAATTTAAAAAGAAGAAAAAGAAAATTGAAAATGTATAAATAAATTTGTTTTTTTGAGGAATGATAGAGGTAGGATGGTGATTATACATGAAAGTATTAGATACAATTTTACTTATTCTTGTCATAGTAGGAGCTCTTAATTGGGGGCTTATAGGATTATTTGGATTTAATCTAGTTGAAGCTATATTTGGGATAGGAATTATAAGTGGAATTATTTATATTTTAGTAGGTCTTGCAGGAATTTATTCTATATCATTTTTTGTTAGAAAAACAAGAACTGCATAAAAAAAATCTCCCTCGAAATTTGAGGGAGATTTTCTTTTAGTCTTTTTTATTTGGATCAACAAATCTAAATTGTGAGAATGTTCCAAGGTTAGCATCAACTATTTTAGAAAGTTCTTGTGCTGATTCAAGTACTGACTCACTTGAAATTTTCATTGTTTGAGCTGATATGTTTATGTTCTCAGAAAGTGATGAAACTTCAATTGATGTAGTCTGAATATCTTTTATAGTAGAAAGTATGTTCATGTTATTATCTAAAATTTCATTTGATCTTTTATTTACTTTATCAATTTTGGGTGCTATTTCAGATACTGAATTAGAAATAGTATTAAATGAATCGATAGCATTTGCAACAGTGTTCTTTTGAACAATTAGAGTATCTTTCATATTGCCACTTTTATCTACTAAATTAGTTGAACTATCAAGAGCATCGACAATAAGGTTATTTATTTTATATGATGATTCTTTTGTCTGTTCAGATAATTTTCTAATCTCAGCAGCAACAACAGAGAATCCTTTACCAGCTTCCCCAGCTCTTGCAGCTTCTATAGCAGCATTAAGTGCAAGTAAATTTGTTTGCTCTGCAATGTTATTGATAAGGTCTGTAATATCATTAACTTTTTCAATATTTGCTTTCATAGTTGTTAATGTTGATGAAAAATCAAGGAATATTTCATTGAATTTATTGAATGATTCATCAAGTTTAGCCATCTCATTAAAACTTTGATTTGCTTTAGTACTTACATCACTAGTCATAGTAGAAATAGTATTTATTTCTAAAACATTTGATTTTAAAGTGTCGTTAAATACTGAAATATTACTAACAATACCATTGATAGCATCTGTTTCGGCAACTATTTCTTTAGAGATTTCTGTTATTGAATCTACTATATTAGAGCTAGAATCGTGTAATCCTTTAGAAACATCTGTTAAATTGTTTGATTGTATCTCCATTTGATGAGTAGTAGATTTTATGTTAGTTACCATGTTTTCGATTGAAATTTGCATGCTTTCAGTAGCCTGTGCTATAGAACCAAGCTCATCTTTTCTAAGAAAGTGTCTTGGTCTTATGTGATAAAAGAAATCTCCTTCTTTTAATAACTCAAAATGTATTCTAAAGTTATTAAGAAGTGTTGCAAGTTTACTTAGTAGTTTCCAAATTAAAACTAAGCTAACTACAGTTAATGCTAGCGAAATAGCAAAGTAAAATAATGCTATTTTTAGTGAAATACCACCTATAGATGATGAAATGTTTTCACCATTTAATGAATTGATTAAATTTTTACTTAAAAAATAAACTGCAACTGAGTTTATTGAAAGTACAATCGTTAAGATTACAGCTATTTTTGAAGTTATGTTAGTCTTAAGACTTTTTCTAGCATCAAAATCAAAATTTACGCTCATGAATCTTTGCCTCCTTCCATCATAATATACTTACATATGGATTTTCGTATCAAAATGTAATAACTTCAATATTATGACAATAAAATTTGTAAATAAAAAGTAAAAATCTTATAGAAGGCAATAAGGATTTTATAGATTTTTATTAAATAATTAAGATTTTTATATACATTTTAAAATAATTCTAACAATAAAATATATAAAGAAGAAGTTTATGAGTAGGAGGATTTTATGAGATTCTTAAATCTAACAACATATTCTGGAGAATACTTTAATTTTATTTATAATGATGAAAAAGTTATTTTATATACAGTATATAGAACTTTAAATGGCAAAGGATATTTTTGTATTTGCATTTATTACATAGATGTTGATAGAGAGAGTTTATTAAAACAAATAGAAATAAGAGAGAAGGAATATTACAATTATAAAGTTTTTTTTCATGACTTTAATTTATTTGTGATGTGTAAGAAAGGTAATATATTATATGTTAGAAAATTAACAAATATTTTCAATAAAAAAACAGAAGTTGCTTTTAATATGTATTTAGAGGGCGAAATAATACAGATTAAAATATTAGATGAGAGATACTTTATTGTATTTATAGAAAAAAAAGATATTTTAGGTGATAAATATTCGAAATATAGAAGCAATAAAAGTTTTAAATATAGATTTGCTTATTTAGTTGATTTAGATGAAATAGAAAGTTATTTTATAAATGATATAAAGTTTGTACTTGGGGCTAGAGATTATGTTTTTACTAGAGAAATAGAAGGTGTGAAAAACTTGTTTTTTGAGGAAGCTTATAGAGAAGCTTGGGAGAAAGAGTTTTATTATGGTAAAGGGATATTTAAAAAAAATGATAAGATAAAAGGTAGTGAAAGTTTAAACTATATTGAGTTTAGTTTATTTATAGAAGAGATAAAATTAGGAAATGAAAAACTAAGTTTTTGTGTGCTAGAAGAAGTTAAAGATAATAAAATAGTTAGATATTTAGGAAAAGATAAAGATTTTATTTTTTATAGATTAAAGGATTTTGAAAGTGGTATAGAGGAAATTCTAAAGTTTAAGAATATTGATAAGTCAGTAGCTAAAGTTTTAGAGATTAATCATTTGAAGGCAAATGGAGATTTTTATTATGATTCCGATAAGCAGACTATACTTTATGAGGAAGAATTACAGGACTACAATAGAGTAATAGGAGTATTTAATAAAAAGTGTGATGTTGTTTATAGTCCTAGTATTGGAACATTTGAAGATTTTATTGAAGATAGGTATTTACTTACTTATTATTCAGGCATTGAAGATGATGAATTACTAGAATTTTATACAATAAAAGATATTAAGGATAAAAAAGAATTTAGATATGATTGTTATCTTAGAGTTATGAATAACTTTGTAATTCTGTATTAAGGTATGATATAATATCTTTCAATACTTCATAATTGATATGAATAAAGTATTATAAGGAGGGTGTTAGAAATGAATAAGGGTAATCCTATTATCTTAAAAGGATTAGATGTAGCAAAGGATCAGATTAAATCTAAAAGTATGACAGTTAGGGGTACTGCCTTTAAATCAATTGTACTTTTAGCAATTGTTGCGGTAGCTTTTATGTATAGTTATAGTGTAACTATATATAATTATTCACCAGCTTTAAAAGTTTCAGTTGTAATTGCGCTTATTGCAGGTCTTATAACAAGTTTTGTTCCTAAAATAGCAATGTTTACAGGACCTATATATGCTGCTTTTGAAGGGTTTGCACTTGGTGCACTTTCTAATTTGCTTAATACTATTTATCCAGGAATTGCTATGCAAGCTGTTATAGCTACGTTAGTAGTTGCAGTAGTGACATTTATTGTATATATGATTATGCCATCATCAGCAGCAAGAACAAATAAACTTATGATAGTTGGGATGATTTCTATTAGTATTATATATTTAGCATCATTTTTATTATCTTTTGTTGGTATAATGTTACCATTCTTAGGAAATGGTATTATAGGTATTGGTTTTAGTATATTTGTTATAATAATTGCTTCATTAGCACTTTTAACAGATTTTGACAATATAGCTAAAGGATCAAGATATGGCGCACCAAAATATATGGAGTGGTACTGTGCATTTGGTATTACAACTACTCTTATATGGCTATATATTGAAATTTTAAGATTATTCGCTAAGATACAATCAAGAGATTAATTTAAATGATTAAGGCAGAATTTTATTATTCTGTCTTTTTTTTTGTTAAAAAATTTATATCGTAAAGATTTCTAAATTAAAAAGAATTTGCATATAAAGAATATAATAGATAATTTTACAGGAAGGGCTGAAAGAAATGATAGAAAAGCTAAATCCTTTAGATATAAGTAAAGATATAGAAATTATAGAAGCTTTATATACGACTGAGTCTAATCTTGGGGCGATATATCATAAGAAAAAAACAATTTTTAGGGTATGGTCTCCAACTGCAAGTAGTATAAATTTATTGTTATATAAAGTGGGGAATATTAATAGAGTTAGTATGAAAAGATCCTTAGAAGGTGTATGGAGTACAGATATAAAAGGAAATATGCATTTGCAAGAATATGCATTTGAGATTACTTATAAAGATGAAATAAAAATTGCTACAGACCCATATTGCAAAGCAATAAATGCAGCAGGTGATAGATCTATAGTTATAGATCATAAACGTACAAATCCTAAAGGATGGAATGATTTAAAGGTAAAAAAAGAAACTTGTCTAGAAATAATTTATGAGATGAGTATAAAAGATATTACTAGCTCAGTGAGTTTAGATATAAAAGAAAGGTATAAAGGTAAATTTTTAGGATTAACCAGTCGGCATGAAGAAGAAAATGCTATTTTAAATTATATTGAAAATTTAGGTATAACACATCTACAACTAATGCCTATATATGATTTTACATCGGGGATTGATTTAGATGATGAATATTATAATTGGGGTTATAATCCTAAGAATTTTAATGTACCAGAAGGGATTTATTCAACAGAGTATAGTAATCCTGTAACTAGAATTTTTGAGTTGAAAAAAATGATTAGTTCATTAAAACAACATGGAAAAAAGATTATTATGGATGTTGTGTATAATCATCATACAGATGCTTTAAATTCTAATTTTAATAAGTTAGTGCCAGATTATTATTTTAGAAAAAATGAATTTAATGAATTTTCTAATGGATCAGGGTGTGGAAATGAATTTGCAACAGAGAGAAAAATGGTCAGAAAATTTATTGTTGATTCTATGATTTATTGGGCAAAAGAATTTAAAATAGATGGATTTAGACTAGATCTTATGGGACTTTACGATATAGAAACAATTAAAGAAATAAGAAGAAAACTCGATGAGTTAGATAGCAATATTTTAATCTATGGTGAGGGATGGACTGGTGGTAATAGTAGTTTAGGTAAAGAACAAGCAATGATTAAGGAAAATTTAAGAGGACTAGGCAATATAAAAATAAGTTGTTTTAATGATTTGTTCAGAGATTCAGTAAGAGGGAATGTTTTTAACATAGAAGAAAAAGGATTTGTTTCTGGGGGATATGGCCAGGAAGAGCGACTTAAATTAGCTATAGTTGGTGGGATAAAACATAAAAATATTAATTTTGAAAAAGTAGGACAAGGTTATATGTTTAATGAACCTTACCAAAGTATAAATTATGTATCTTGTCATGATGATCATACTTTATATGATAAATTAGTTTTAGCTAATAATGAAGAGGATGAAAGTGTTATTTTAGATATGACATATCTAGTAGCAACCATACTTCTAACATCACAAGGAAGAGTTTTTATTCATTGTGGGGAAGAGTTTATGAGGACTAAAGAAGATGAAAATGGAAATAAAATTAGTAATAGTTATATGGCTGGAACAAAAGTTAATGAGATTGATTGGAAGCGAGTTAATAAGTATAAAGAGTTAAGTTTATTTTATAAAAATCTTATAAAAATAAGAAAAAAACATAAGGTATTTAATATACTTAATTCAAAACTTATCAATGATGCTATTGTATTTTTAGATGATAATAAGTTTAATGAGCAGGGGAATATAGTAGCATACACAATTGATGGAGTATTATTAGGTGATACATGGAAAAAAGTTTTAATTATTTTTAATGGCTCAAAACAGATGAAGACAGTGAGCGTAGAAAAGGGGGGATGGAATGTTATTTTAAATAAAAATAAGATTGATGAAAATGGAATTGACTATATAGAGGGAGAGAAGATAGAAATAGAAGCAAATAGTGCAATTATTGCAATAATGGAATAGCAATAATATAAAAAGACTCATATTATGATACTAAAATGAATGAGAAGGTGTTTATTATGAGTAAAATTATTAATTATTTTGGTGCGGGAAATACAGCGAGGGGATTTACACCTCTTTATGATAGTATATTTCAAGATACTGAATTGTTTTATGTAATAAAGGGAGGTTTCTGCAAATATACAAATAAAATACTAAAGAAATTAATACGTCAGTATTCAGAGTTATATGATGTAGAAGTTATAAATAGCAGTATAGATACAAATGATATAGAAGCAATAAAAGTTAATGACTTAGAAATAGCTATTATAAATGGACAGCTTATACATGATAATAATATAAGTATTAAAGAGGGAATAAAAATTGTAGAAATAGATTTGAGTGAAGCTAAAAATGAAGAACTTATTTTATCTAACAAGGAAGAGTTAGAAGCTTGTAAGTCTAAATTTATAGACTATATGAATCAGTCATATAAAAGTTTTGAGAAGGGATTAAAAATACATGATGAACTAGAATCTATATATATTAAGCATATGGATTTTAGGAAAATGGATACATTTACTTTAGATTTTGCAAATAAATTAGTTGATAAAAAAAGTATAAGAGGAAGTGGTAAGATATTTCACAGATATTTAGGAGCAGCAACTCCTGTAGGTGCTGTAGATTATATTTTAAATATAACTGAAGGATTAAAAAGGTGTTTTATAAAGGGGAGAGCAGGCACAGGAAAATCAACTTTTCTAAAAAGAGTAGGTGAATTTGCTAAAAATAATAATTATGATATAGAATTTTATCATTGTGGGTTTGATCCTAATAGTTTAGACATGTTAGTTATAAGAGAATTAAATGTTGCTTTGTTTGATAGTACAGCTCCACATGAATATTTTCCAAGTTTTGTTGATGATACTATACTTGATACTTATGAAAAGTTTTGTGCAGATGATGTAGATAATGTTTATAGTGCACAAATAAAATTAATAGAAGGAAAATATCTAGATGCTAAAAAAGAAGGAATCAAATATTTGAAAGAATCAAACGCATATAAGAAAATATATGATGAAATATATGATAAAGCTCTAAATTATGATAAGGCAGATAAAATTATAATTAAAGTTATAGCTATGTATTAATAAACTTAGAGCAAATTTAGGTGGAGTTTTTAGGCTGTTTAAATGTTAAGACGAAGTTGTCTAGGTATGTAGTTTTTTTTAGCTTCTACTTCTAGACAATTGATAATTAGAAAGACTACCTATAAGCTGAATTTTAAGTAGAAGTCTATGAAATTTTTTTTCATAGGCTTTTTTTTATGATAATTCATTTTTTTATTAATTACTTTCATAAAGTAGTGTTTAAGCAAATATTAAACTTCATCTAAATATGATTTAATATTTAGATGAATTGAAATTTTTATAAAATTTTATTTGTTTTAAAAGAAACTATTAAGAGCTTTAGCAGATTGAAATATTTAATTGAAATATTATAATAGGTATTATATAAAGGATTAAGTAAGTAAAATAATTTGATACATTAAGGAAAGGAGATTTAGCATTATAATGCTAAATATTTAAGTATGTTTGAAGTAGTAAATAAAATAGATTTTATGCTTGAGGTGAATATAAAGGTAAATAATATTACACAGGGCTTTGAAAAATATAAGTATAAAATATTAGCTGGAAATGAAGAAAAACTGAACTTACATGAAGAAAAAATTTTAGATGAAAATTATAAGGAAAAATTTTTAAGCTTTTTTAGAGAATTATTTTTGTTAAATGATAAGGAAGGTATATTAGTGGATTTTTATATGGAAAATCTAACACAAGAATCTATAGATAAGATGATGCTATGTTTAAATGGTGATGAAGGAAATGTTTTAAAAGAGTTTATAGAAAAAAGTAATTGTGAGGGAACTTATTTTAAAATTAAGGATTTAAAATTATTTTTAGTAATAGCAAAATTATCAATTAAAGAAATGTTTTTTAGCACTTTTTATTTGTTAAATCCACAAATTACAATTTGGAGTAATTATAATAAAGAATTTCCAGTTTTTTATTTAGATGAAAATAGTTTAGAGCCTTATAAAAAGATTATTAAAGAAAATAGTTTGTTTCTTAGAGAAAATTAATGAAATTATACTTAGGAATTTTTAAAAGCTAGATAAAAAACTGAGTATTTTTATTTTTTGAATTTAAATTGAAAAGATATATATGTATAGCAAAAATGCAGTCAAAAATTTATTTTTAACTGCATTTTTTATTTTAATATTATTTAACTTTGAATATCCAACCATCAGGCCCTTCAATTTCTCCAAATTGTATTGAGTGAAGAGTATCATAAAGTTTTCTTATGATAGGTCCTACCTCAGTTTCACTATAGAATATATGAAGTTTATCATTATACTCTATACCTCCTATTGGGGTTATCACAGCAGCAGTTCCACATGCTCCTGCCTCAGAAAATTCATCAAGATTATCTATAAAAACATCTCTTTCGAATACAGGAAGGCCTAAATAGTTTTCAGCTATATACATAAGAGATTTTTTTGTAATACTAGGTAATATTGATGGTGATTTAGGAGTTACAAATTCATTGTTTTTTGTTATTCCAAAAAAGTTTGCAGCTCCAACCTCTTCAATTTTAGTGTGTGTCGCAGGGTCAAGGTAAATGCAATCAGCGAATCCTTTTTTTACAGCTATTAAATGCGGTGTAAGACTTGCAGCGTAATTACCTCCTACTTTATCTCCACCAGTTCCACGTGGAGCGGCTCTATCATAATCAGCAATCATAAAGTTTGCAGGAGTTAGACCATTTTTAAAGTAAGCACCAACAGGGACACAAAATATGCAGAATATATATTCTGTAGCAGGATGAACACCTATATTGTCACCAACACCTATGATGAAAGGTCTAAGATATAAAGTTGCATCAGTACCATAAGGTGGAACAAAATTTTCATTTGCAAGAACTACTTTTTTGCAAGCGTCTATAAATTTTTCCTCTGGTATTTCGGGCATTAAAAGTTTTCTTGCACTTCTATTTATTCTTTTAGCATTTTCATTAGCTCTAAAAAGTTGTATAGAACCATCTTTTGTCCTATATGCTTTTAGTCCTTCAAAACATTGTTGTCCATAATGGAGACAAGGTGAGCCTTCGCTCATTGTAAGGTGATTATCTTCTGATAGAATTCCCTCATCCCAAACTCCATTTTTCCAAGTAGATATATATCTATAGTCTGTTTTTATATAACTAAAGCCAAGATTAGCCCAGTCTATGTTCATGTTTTTTTCCATAATATAGCCCCCAAGCAAAATAATTTGCTTTAAATTATATCATAAGCAAAAATTAAATACTATAATACTATCAAAATATTTGAATAATTTTACAGTTGTATAAAATAAGTGTATAAAAAATGAATTGTTTTTAAAAAAATGATGATATAAGAAATGAATTGTTTTTAAAAAAATGATGATATAAGAAATGAATTTCAAGTAGTGAAAATGGATGAAATAATTTCGTGTAATAGTTTTTTTTTATATTATATATAACAATTTATGTATTAAAAGTTGTTTTTAATAATAAAAAGAGTATAATAAGTAATTGGCGATTAAAACAAAAGACTAAAAAATTTATCTTTTATGCTATCTATAAAGCATAAAATAAGGAGTAATTATAAAATGAGAACACCAGAATTTTTTTCTATGATAGGGAAAAAAGAAGTCACCAAAAAACAATTTTTAATTGATTTTAAAGCTGGAGTTTCTGTTGCTATTATATCGTTACCTCTTTCTATAGCACTTGGTATATCATCAGGTGTTACACCACAGGAGGGCCTTGTCACAGCGATTATAGCTGGACTTGTTACAGCACTTTTAAGTGGGAGTCCGGTACAAATAGGAGGACCAACAGGTGCGTTTGTTGTAGTTGTTTATGGTATAGTACAGAAATACGGCATAGATGGACTAATAGTTTCGACACTTATGGGAGGAATAATATTACTTATTTTAGGTGTCTTAAGACTAGGGTCGTTAGTTAAATATATACCTTATCCAATAACTGTAGGTTTTACAGCTGGAGTTGCAGCGATACTTGCAACATCAGAAATAAAAAACTTTTTTGGGTTACACATAAATAAAGTTCCAGGAGATTTTATTGGAAAATGGATTTCATACATAACACATATGGGTACTTTAGATATAGCTACTACTATTATAGGAATAGTATCAGTAGTTTTAATAGCTTTTTGGCCAAGGATTAATAAAACAATACCGGGGTCATTAGTTGCGTTAGTAGTTGCAACTGTAGTTGTTAAATTATTAGGCTTACATGTAGCAACTATAGGTTCAGCATTTGGAGAAATATCATCAGCGTTTCCTATGCCTAAGATACCAACTGTTAATATTCCTATGATAAAAGAATTAATAGGACCAGCTATAACTATAGCATTCTTATCAGCAATATCTTCTTTATTATCAGCTGTTGTATCAGATGAAACATTAAATCAAAAACACAATTCTAATACAGAGCTTTTAGCACAAGGTTTTGCTAATATTGCATCAGCTCTCTTTGGAGGAATTCCATCAGCAGGAGTTGTTGCAAGAACTACAGCTAATATAAGAGCAGGAGGAAGAACTCCTATTGCAGGAGTTATGAATGCTGTAATTTTATTTGTTATAATGATGGTTTTAATGCCACTTGCAAAATATATACCTTTAACTGTTTTAGGTGCAATTTTATTAGTTGTAGCTTATAAAATGGTTAAATGGAAAGTTATTATTGCAATGTGCAAAGGACCAAGAGGAGATTTAGTACTTTTATTAATAACTTTTGCCCTTACAGTTGTATTTAATGTAGTTATAGCTGTAGAAGTAGGCATGGCTATCGCAGCTCTTGCTTTTATGGTGAAGATGTCAAAAACTTTAGATATACAAGAGCTTCAAAAGGAAGAATTAAAATTATCTAGAGAAATAGATGTAGAATCAGTTGGTAAAAAGATTATTATAAAAGAATTAAAAGGTGCATTATTCTTTGGAACTGCAAGTGTATTTAACGAAGCAATAAGAGAGATAGAATATGAAAATGTTGATGTTTTGATATTTAGGATGAGAAATATAAATCAACTTGATGTAACTGCTTTGAAGCTTTTAGGCAGTGTAAATAGAGCTTGTGAGCTTTATAAGGTAAAGTTTATATTAACAGGACTTACAGATGAGAATAGAAGAGTTATAAATAATTTAAAAGGAAAAAATATTCCTATGTTTAGGACAATAGAAGAAGGATTAGAAGCAGCTAATAAAATATTAACTTCTAATATATAATATAGTAAAAGTGATGTGATTAATAATAACATCACTTTTACTATTTTCAAATTAAAAAAATAAAATGTTTTCAATTATTATATTGATAATATAATTAAGTGAAAATGAATTTTATTTAAAAAAAATCTTAGGGATGATATAATAGGGATATATTAATACAAGGTACATCCTTGTTCAAAAGAGGGGGATTTTCTGATGAATGCTAAGCAATATGTAGAAAATTTAATTGATGAGTTAAAGAAAAATAATCCAGGCGAAGAGGAATTTCATGCAGCAGCATACGAGGTTTTAATATCTTTAATACCTGTAATAGAAGCTAATCCAATTTATATGCAAGAGGGTATTTTAGAAAGACTTATAGAACCAGAGCGAGTTATTATGTTTAGAGTTCCTTGGGTTGATGACAATGGAAAGGTACAAGTTAATAGAGGTTATAGAGTACAATTTAATAGTGCTATAGGACCTTATAAAGGTGGATTGAGATTCCATCCAACAGTTAATCTTAGTATTATTAAATTCCTAGGTTTTGAGCAAATTTTCAAAAATTCACTTACAACACTTCCAATTGGTGGAGGAAAAGGTGGTTCAAACTTTGATCCTAAAGGAAAATCAGATAGGGAAATAATGAGATTTTGTCAAAGCTTCATGAGTGAGCTTTATAGACATATAGGTCCAGATGTAGATGTGCCTGCTGGAGATATCGGTGTAGGTGGAAGAGAGATTGGTTACTTATTTGGACAATATAAAAAAGTTAGAAATGCGTTTGAAAATGGTGTATTAACTGGTAAAGGACTAACTTATGGTGGAAGTCTTGCAAGAAAAGAAGCTACTGGTTATGGGCTTGTATACTTTATGAATGAAATGTTAAATGATAATGGCATAAGTTTTAGAGATAAAACAGTTATTATATCAGGTTCAGGAAATGTTGCAATATACGCAACTGAAAAAGTTACAGAACTTGGAGCTAAAGTCGTTGCATTATCAGATTCAGCTGGCTATATTTATGATGAAGAAGGTATAGATTTAGAGGCTATAAAAGAAATTAAAGAAGTCAAAAGAGCTAGAATTAAAGAATATTTAAATTATAGACCAAATGCTATTTATACAGAAGGATGTAGAGGTATATGGAATATAAAAGCAGATGTAGCACTTCCTTGTGCAACTCAAAATGAAATAAATGAAGATGAAGCTAAAGTTCTTGTAGCAAATGGTGTTATAGCTGTAGGTGAGGGAGCTAATATGCCATCTACTTTAGATGCACAGAAAGTATTCCTTGATAATAAAATATTCTTTGGCCCAGCGAAAGCAGCTAATGCTGGTGGAGTTGCAACATCAGCTCTTGAAATGAGTCAAAATAGCCTTAGAATGTCATGGACTTTTGAGGAAGTTGATGAAAAACTTAAAGGCATAATGAAGAGTATATATCATAATTCAAAAGATGCAGCAAAAGAATATGGTTTTGAAGGTAATATAGTAGTTGGAGCTAATATAGCAGGATTTAAAAAAGTTGCTGATAGCATGATTGCTGAAGGTATTATCTAAGTTTGTGAAATAAAAGTTATTTGAATGTTTTAGTTTGAAATAAATGAAAATAAAAAAATAAAGAATTTAGACTATTTTAAAAGGATGTAAAATTTACAGAATTTTAGAAAAAGTCTATAAATATCAGAGTGTCTTATAATTAAGGCACTCTTTTTTTAAAATAATATTGGAAAATACTTCCTTATTTTGCGTTTTAGATGATATGATATATATATACAATTTATTTGAAATTTAAATTTAGTGAGTTTTAAAGTATAAAAGAAGGTGAAAAAATGAACTATATAACACAAATACAAAGTTGCTATCTATCACTTAGTAAAACAGAAAAAAAAATTGCAGAATACGTTTTAGCACAAAAAGGACAAATAATTTATCAAACACTTACTGAAATATCAAAAACTGTTAAAGTAGGTGAAGCTACAATTATAAGATTAGTAAAAAAATTAGGGTTTAAGGGGTTTCAAAATTTTAAATTAGAAATAGCAAAAGAATATAGTGTTAATGAAAGTCAAATTAAAGCAAGTTATGAAAGTTATATTGATGAAAGTCAAGCTAATATGGCAAGCATAATTGAAAGTACAAAATTGACACTTAATAAAAAAGAATTAGATTTAGCAATTGATCTGATAATGAATGCAAAAAAAATATTTTTTTATGGTGTAAGTGCATCAGCATTAACAGCACAGGAAGCACAAAATAGATTTTTAAGAATAGGTGTTTTAGGAGTTCATGTAGAAGATTCACATTTACAGATGATGTGTTCTGCTGTTGCAGGAGATGAAGATCTCATAATAGCATTTAGCCTTTCAGGAGATACAAAAGATATTGTTGAAGCATTAAGTGAGGCTAAAAATAATAATGTTAAGATTATAGCTATTACGAGTTATGCACTATCGGAAATTACAAAATTTGCGGATTGTGTAATTCTTACAGCTAAGAAGGAAAGTCCACTAGATGGTGGTTCTTTGCTCGGACGAGTATCGCAGATGTATATATTAGATTTGTTATGTACAGGATATTTTCTGAAAAATAAAGAAAAATCAATTTTGAATAAAAATAAAGTAGCAAATGCTTTAATTTCTAAAAATATTTATGCGAAATAAAAGTTTAATAATAAAGAAAATGTCAGGGAGAAAAGAAATTTCTTACTGACATTTTTTTATAAGTTTTTTTATTGTTTCTATAATAGTTAGAAGTTTAATACTATTTTCTAAAGTAATTATAGAAAATAGCATTAATAACTAGATTAGTAATTATAATAAAACCTTAACAACAACTTTATCAACTATAGAGCGTTTTTTACTTGAAATTTTAGGCATATGAATATCCTCTAAAAATGTCATTACAAAGGTGTTAGGGGTTATTTTATAATAATTTGTTATATCACCATGGAATAGCTGGAAATCATTTTCTATATCATAATCAGTTATTGGAGTTAGATTTGATATATCTGAATAGGCAATTAGTTCTTCACCAGATAAAATAAGATGAATATCTAAATATTTTTTATGGCCTTCAAAACAGCATTCTGATTCAGGAAGTGATGTGTAGGTAAATTTGTTTAAAAAAACATTATCTCCGTCAATTATAGTTTTACCATTATTTAAACTATTTAAATTATTGCATAATATATAATCTATTGCAGTATCAAGATTAGATGAAATTCCTTTATAGTGTTTAATATTATTTAACATACCATTAATCATAAAAATCTCCTTTTTAATTTCATTATATCACCAAAAATAGAAATATAATACATAATAAAATACAATTAAATAAAATACAATAAAAATACCAATTTTTTATTTACTTGGAAAAAAATGGATGTTATAATGGATTTATAAATGAAATATTACTCCATTATTTTAGGAAATATGGAGTGGAGCTTGCATTTTTAAGATTAATTTTAAGGGGTGGAATTAAAATGAAAGGAAAAAAAATATTTAGTTTGCTTATCCTTACTTGTTTAAGTTTTTCTGTAATAGCTTGTGGAGGAAAAGATGAAGGAGTAAGTACAGGAGAAAAAGGTAAGATTCTTTATTCAAATGGAGGTCCAGTAGAGTTTTTTGAGACACCATGGTTAAATCCAGGAAGCTTTACATCTTCAAAAGTTTTATATGATCAATTAATAGAGGCTGATAAGAATTTACAACCAAAAGAGGGGGAGCTTGCTAAAGAATATAAACTAAGTGAGGATGGTAAAGAATTAGTTTTTGTTTTAAAAGATAATATTTTTTGGCATGATGGCGATGCAATTACGGCAAAGGATATTAAATGGAGCATAGAATATTCATTAAAAACTCCTGTATTAAATGCAGTTTTTATGAATACGTTTAAAGCTATAAAAGGTGCAAAAGATTATATGGATGCTAAAGCTGATGACATATCTGGTATTGTGCTTGATGGAAATAAAATAACAATTACATTTGAGGATATTGCACCAGATGCTTTAGTAACATTTTCACAATTTTCACCATTACCAGAAAAACATTTTAAAGATGTTGATCCAATTAAATTCCAGCAAGCTAAATATTTTCAACATCCGATAGGTTCAGGTCCTTTTAAGGTTCAAGAAGTCAAAATGAATGATTACACTACTTTAGCAGCTTTTGATAAATATCATGATGGAGTTGCTGAATTTTCAATACATTTAACTCCAAGTCCAGGAGATAGTGATACTAATCTAGTTAATAATGCTAAGTCAGGAATGCTTGATTATGCATATACAAAGAATATTGCAGATGTTAAAGTTTTACAAGAAACTGATGGGTTGAAAGTAGAACAAGTAGACGTTAGATATACGAGATTATTTTTTGCAAATAAATTTAATAAAAAAGATGGCGGTAAGTCACCATTAGCTGATGCAAAAGTAAGACAAGCTTTACGTTATGCGATAGATATGAAAACGATATCTGAAAGTTTGTTTAATGGAGCTGCTATTCCAGCTAATAGTTTAACACCTAATGGAGCAGATAAAGTTGAAGGTTTAGAAAATTATGATTTTAATCCTGAAAAGGCTAAAGAATTATTAAAAGAAGCAAATTGGGATTCTAATTATGAATTAGACGTTGTTTATTATTATACAGATCAATTAACAGTAGATTTTATGACTTCAATACAAGCATATTTAAAAGATGTTGGAGTGAAAATGAAATTTAGATTAGTAGAGGGAGATCTTGCAAGTTTATTATGGCAAGCTCCTAGCGACCAAAAAAATGGACCAAGTGCTGTAGATTGGGATTTAGCTTATGGTGCAACTTCAGCTCTTTCAATGCATGAGTATTATGATAGATATAGAGAAGGTTCAATGTCTAATTCACATACACCAGCTAAGGATGAGTTAAATACTCTTATAGATGCCACAAATAATTCTGTGGATTCACAAGAGCAAAAAGACGCGTTTTTTGACCTTCAAAAATATGAAAATGAGGAGTTATTTGCCATTCCACTATATTATCAACCAGTGTTTATAATTCAAAGTGATGACATAGAAGGCTTTACTGAATATGGAAATCCTCAATTCCATTATGATTGGGATATTCAAAATTGGAAAATTAAATAATATTTTATTAGATTTAAGGGCTATATGTTTTTATAGCATATAGACCCTAATTTTTAAAAGGAGGAAGAATATGCTCAAATATACTATTAAGAAACTTTTAGGATTAATTCCTATGGTACTTATTATTACTTTTATTATTTATTTAGGGTTAGAACTTACACCAGGTGACCCTGTTTCACATTTAATTAGTCCAGAGCTTTTAGCTAATGCAGATCCAGCAAAACTTGAAGAGTTGAGAAGTGCATATGGACTTAATGATCCGTTTTTAGTACGTTATTTTACATGGTTGAAAGAAATTGTTACAGGAAATTTTGGATATAGTGTTTCTAGTGGAGTCCCTATTTCTCAAATGTTAAAAGATTTATTACCAGCAACCTTAGAACTTTCAGTAGCCGCATTATTTATATCAACAGTTTTAGGAAGTATTCTTGGGTTATTTAGTGCAATTCGTAGAGGTACATTTTCAGAAAACATATTGACAGTCGCAGGAATGATAGGGGTTTCAATACCACAGTTTTTCTTTGGTATGGTATGTATTTTGATTTTTTCATTAGAATTAAATATATTGCCTGTTGGTGGGCGAATGATGCCAGGGCAGAATGCATTTATAGATAGATATGAATATTTAATATTACCAGCTTTAGTTTTAGGGATAGCTTTAACAGCAGGTGTAATGAGATATGCAAGAGGAAGTATGTTAGATACTATGAATAAGGAATATATACGAACTGCTAGAAGTAAGGGAATTCCTGAATGGAGAGTTAACTTAGTGCATGGATTTAGAGTAGCCTTAACCCCTGTAATAGTTTTGGTAGGATTTAGACTTCCTACTTTAATAGGTGGAGCTGTAGTTATAGAAACTATTTTTAGATGGCCGGGAATAGGAAGTGCTTTTGCAACTGCAGTTAGAGCGCAAAATTATCCGTTAGTTATGATAATAGCATTATTTTCAGTAATAGCAGTTTTACTAGCCAGCTTTTTTGTTGATATTGTAACGGCAATGCTCGATCCACGAATAAAATTAGATTAGGAGGTGAAGCTATGAATCTTTTAGGGACTAAAAATGAAGTGAAAAATGATAATAGTCATAAATCAATTAGAAAAAGAACTAGGTTAGATAGAAAATTTGATAAATTAAAAGAGCTAGAGGAGTCTGGTGTTTTAGGTAAGAAAAAAATGAATAGAACTTTAAGAAAACTTTTGAATAATAGATTAGCTATTGGTGGAATAGTTATTTTTTCTATAATAATTATAGCTTCTATATTTGCACCTATATTTACGTCATTTGATCCTTTAAAGGTAGATATGACAAATGTTCTACAGGCACCATCATCAGAGCATATACTTGGAACAGATAAGGTTGGGAGAGACGTATTGAGTAGAATATTATATGGTGGAAGAATTTCAATATTAATAGGGCTTGGAAGTGCTTTAGGGTGTGCTTTAATAGGAGTTTTATTAGGTTGCTATGGAGGATATAAAGGTGGGTGGTTCGATAAAATAGTATTACGTTTGTCAGAAATTTTCATGTCTTTTCCACAGCTTGTACTTGTGTTACTTTTAGTAACTATTTTAGGACAAAGTTTATTAAATTTAATCATTATTTTTATACTTACCGGATGGGGCAGTGTTTATCGTATGACGCGTGCTAAAATTCTTTCTATAAGAGAGGAAGAATATGTTCAATCTTTAAAATCTTTTGGATTAAATGATTTTATTATTTGCTATAAGCATATGCTACCTAATGCTATAGGACCAATTTTAGTTAATATAACTTTAAGTACAGCAATGTTTATTTTAGAAGAAGCCTCATTAAGTTTTTTAGGTCTTGGAGTTCCACTAGAGATAGCCACTTGGGGAAATATTTTAAATGCATCACAAGATATGTTTACATTACAAAATAATTGGTGGTTATGGTTACCTGTTGGAGTAGTAATTTCATTGTTTGTAATGAGTATTAATTTTATTGGTGATGGTCTTCGTGACACAACAGATCCAACACAACAAGGTTAGGAGGTAATTATGGAAGATAAAGCAGTTGTTACGGTAAAAAATTTAAAAACATATTTTTATACTAATCAAAGATGTAATAAAGCAATAAATGGAGTTTCCTTCCAAATAAAGAAGGGGAAAACTCTTTGTGTAGTTGGAGAATCAGGGTGTGGTAAGAGTGTAACAGCATCATCAATAATGCAACTTTTACCTAAATTATCTCGTATAGAAGAAGGAGAAATTATTTATCATACTGAAAAAGGTGATGTAAGAATAGATAGTCTTAGTAAAAATGGAAAACAGATGAGAGGACTTAGAGGGAAGGATATTGCAATGATATTTCAAGATCCTATGACTGCTTTAAATCCAGTATATACAATAGGATATCAAATTATGGAAAATATCTTATGTCATGAAAAAATTAGTAGGGCTGCTGCTAAAGAGAAAACTTTAAATCTTTTGAAAGATATGGGTATTCCTTTTGCGGAGCAAAGAATAAATGAATATCCACACCAATTTTCTGGGGGAATGAGACAAAGAGCTATGATAGCAATGGCTATGAGCTGTAAACCTAAAGTTTTGATTGCTGATGAACCTACAACAGCACTTGATGTTACAATACAGGCTCAAATTTTTGAACTTATGGACAAATTAAAGAGAGAAGATGACACTGCAATACTTTTGATAACCCATGATATGGGTGTTGTAAGTGAGTTAGCAGATGAAGTAGCAGTGATGTATATGGGGAATATTATAGAAACAGGAAGTGTTAGAGAAGTTTTAAAATCGCCAGCACATCCTTATACTGAGGCATTACTTAAATCTATACCTATTTTAGGTAAGGGGAAAAATCAAAATTTAAAACCTATAAAAGGATCAACTCCAGATCCGTTTAATAGACCAAAGGGATGTCAATTTGCTCCAAGATGCGATTATGCATGTGAAATGTGTGAGAAAATGCCACCAGAAGAAATTATAAGTGGAAATCATATGGTACGTTGTTTTAAATATGAGGAGGTGATGGGAAATGGAAAGTAAAAAAGAAGTTTTATTAGAGCTAAAAGGAGTTCAAACATATTTTCCCATTAAGTCAGGTTTTTTTAATAAAGTAAATAAGTATGTAAAGGCTGTTAATGATATAGATTTAAAAGTATATAAGGGTGAGACTTTAGGGCTTGTTGGAGAATCAGGATGTGGAAAAACTACGCTAGGGAAATCAATTTTGCAACTTGTTAAGTCAACTAAGGGAGAAATGATTTATGATTTTAAAGGTTCTTTAGGGAAAAAAGATTTAAGAAGTATTAGTAAAAATGAGATGGATCAAGCAAGAAAAAAGATGCAAATAGTTTTTCAGGACCCACATTCATCATTAAATCCATCATTTACAATTTATAAGTCATTAGAAGACCCGTTAAAGAAATTTGGAATTAAAACTAAAGAGGAAAGAAGAAAAATAATAGGAGATCTTTTAGAAGCTGTTAATATGAGGCGTGAATATATGGATAGATTTCCTCATGAGTTTTCAGGGGGACAAAGACAAAGAATAGGAATTGCAAGAGCTTTATGTATAAATCCTGAACTTATTATTTGTGATGAATCAGTTTCAGCATTAGATGTTTCAATACAAGCACAAGTTTTAAATCTTATGATGAAGCTTAAGGAAGAAAGAAATTTAACGTATATTTTCATTACTCATGATTTAAGTGTAGTTGAATACATTAGTGACCGTATAGCTGTAATGTACTTAGGAAAAATTGTAGAACTTTCTAATACATCGCAGATTTTCAATAATACATTACATCCTTATACTGAGGCTTTATTGTCAGCAATTCCAATAGCTGATATAGATAAAAAAAATAAACGTATTATTTTAGAAGGTGATGTACCAAGTCCGGTAGATCCACCTACAGGATGTCATTTCCACCCACGTTGTAGAAAATGTATGGAAATTTGTAAAAATGAAGTACCTAGTTTGAAAAAGTATTTGATTGAAGGTGAGGAACATTTTGTTGCTTGTCATTTAACTGAAAAAATAAAGGGGGAATTTTAGTAATGAGTAAATTTGATATTAAAGATTTTAAAGGTGTAATACCTGCACTACTTACTGTATTTGATAAGGATGAAGAAATTGATGAAGTGGGTATGCGGGAGCTTGTAAATTATTTGCTTGAAAAAGGTGTTAATGGACTTTATTTAACCGGCTCAACGGGCGAAGGATTTACTATGAGTAATGAAGAAAGAAAAAAAGTCGTTGAAATAGTAATTGATGAAGTAAAAGGAAAAGTTCCTGTTGTTGTTCATGTTGGAGCAATTGGCACAAAGCTTTCTATAGACCTTGCAAAACATGCAAAGCTAGCGGGTGCTGATGGTATTTCAAGTGTTCCTCCATTTTATTGGAAGTTTAATGAAGATCAAATAGTTAAATATTATAAAGATATTGCACAATCTTGTGATCTTCCAATGATTGTTTACAATGTACCGTTAGTAGGGCTTTTAGGAATGAATACAATTAAAAAGCTAGCAGAGATAGAAACTGTTAAAGGAATCAAATATACAGCTTTATCACACTATGAGATAACTCAAATTAAAGATGAGATAGGATCGGAGTTTTTAGTTTATTCAGGCTGTGATGAGATGTCTATGTCAGGTTTATTAGCTGGTGCTGATGGAATAGTAGGATCATTTTTTAATTTAATGCCAGAATTATTCTTAAAGTTATTTAGTGCGGTTGAAAATAAAAATTTAGATGAAGCTCAAACACTTCAAAGAGAAGCTGTTGAAATTATAATGTATACATTAAAGTTACCATCTTTTTATGCAGGAATGAAAGTTATTTTACGACATATAGGAGTAAATGCCGGATATTGTAGAAATCCATTTCAGAATTTAACACCTGAGGAAGAACTAGAGTTGATAAAAGGATATAAGGAACTTAAAAGTAAGTATAATATCAAAGGTGCTGATTTCTTAGAGAAATTATAACAAGTGAATAAGATAGTTTATGCTTTAACAGAACTTATGATATTTATAAGTTCTGTTAATGACAAATATAAAAAAATTAGAATATTGTAGAATAATTTATATAAATAGGAGGTGGACTTTCTTTATGCCAATAGTTGATATGCCAATAGAAGATTTAAAAAAGTATAAAGGAATAAATCCTATACCTAAAGATTTTGATTTGTTTTGGAAAAATAGAAAAGAAGAAGCTAATAAAACTATTTTAAATTATAAAATAACAATTAATGAAATTGCTAAATTTAAAGCTTGTACGTACTATGATTTATGGTTTGATGGAATTGATGGTGATAGGGTTTATGCAAAATATATAAGACCTAATATTGAAGAAGAAGTTCCTGTAATTTTACAATTTCATGGATATCCAGGAGCGAGCAGAGGTTTTTTTGAACAAAGTTCTTTTGTAGGAATGGGATTTGCAATAATTGCAATGGATTGTCCTATGCAAGGTGGACAGGGATTTAGTAATGGAACATTTTTAGGGAGTACAGTTGCAGGACATATCATCATGGGAATAGAAGGAAACCCACAAGATATGTATTATGTACGATTATTTCAAAATACAATAATTCTTTGCAATATAGTAAGGTCGTTAAAAGGAATTGATAAGAATAAAATTTTTGCTAATGGTGCTAGTCAGGGAGGCGCGATTGCTCTTGTATGCACAGCCTTAAATCAAGATATTACTAGATGCGCAGCTTTATATCCTTTTTTATCTGATTATAAAAGAGTATGGGAAATGGACCTTGATCAGATAGCTTATGAAGGGATTAGATATCATTCAAAATGGTTTGATCCAAGGCAGATTTCCCAAAATGAATTCTTTACGAAGCTTGGATATATTGATGTTAAAAACTTTGCTCCGATGATTAAAGCAAAAATTTTATTTGGAACAGGACTTATAGATAATATTTGCCCTGCTAGCACACAATTTGCTGTTTACAATAATATGGATACAAAAAAGAAACATGTAATATTTCCAGATTATACACATGAAGAGATTTCTATGTTTGATGATATGCTAATAAACTTTTTTTTAGATGAGGAGGAATAGTATGCCAAGTTTTGATATGCCTTTGGAAGATTTGAAAAAGTATTTAGGTAGCAATATTAAAACAAATGATTTTGAATTATACTGGAAAAAACAAAAAGAAAGAATAGATAAATTAAGTTTAGACTTTAAGATTAAAAAGAAATTTTTTAAAAATAAAAATGCTGAATATTTTGAGCTAGAATTTACAGCTTTAGATGGGGCTAAAATATATGCAAAATATATAAGACCTAAGAACATTAAAAACTGTCCTCTAGTTTTTGAATTTCATGATTATAAAGAAGCTAGTAGAGGTTGGCATTATTTAACTAGATATATAGGTATTGGTTATGCAGTAATTGCAATGGATGCAAGAGGTCAAGGTGGAAAGAGTTTAGACTCAATAAAATCAAAAGGTAATATTGCTTATGGCCATTTAATTAAAGGTATAGAAGCTGAATTAAATAATTTATATTATGTGAATCTTTATTTAGATTCATATATGATTTCTAAACTTGCAGAAAGTTTAGAAAATATTGATATTAATAAAATGATTTGTTTTGGAAAAGGTCAAGGGGGGGCACAGGCAATAGTAGTTTCAGCATTAAATGAAAAAATTAGAAAATGTAGTGCTCAATATGTTTTTCTGGCTGATTTTAAAAGAGTATGGGATATAGATTTAGATGAAAATTTTTATGAGGGCATAAGATGTTATTTTAGATGGTTTGATCCAATGCATTTAAGAGAAAAAGAATTTTTTGATAAATTAGCATATATAGATGTAGTTAATTTTGCAAATAGTGTGAAGTGTGAAGTTTTATTAGGTACAGGTTTACTAGATAAAATATGTCCACCTAGTACACAGTTTGCTCTGTATAATAATTTACAGTGTAAGAAGAGACATTTGATATTTCATAAATATGGTCATGAAATAAATAATTTTTTTGAAAATGAAAATTTGAAATTTATGGAATTTGAATAATAATAAGGAGAAGTATATATGAAAAAAGAAATGATTTTATCAAAATTAAAAGGTAATTTAATAGTTTCTTGTCAAGCTTTAGATGGAGAACCACTTTATATAGAGAGTGATTCTATAATGTATCTTATGGCGCGTGCTGCTAAAAAGGGTGGAGCAGCAGCTATTCGTACCAATGGAGTTTTAGATGTTATTAGCATAAAAAAAGAAACTAATCTACCTATAATTGGACTTATTAAAAAGGTATATGAGGGATATGAGGGTTATATTACTCCTACAATGAAAGAGATTGATATGTTAGTAAAGGCTCGAGCTGATATTATTGCTTTAGATTGCACAAATAGAAAAAGAGGAGATAATAAAACTAGCAGGGAATTTTTAAGTGCTATTAAAGAGAAATATCCAGATATATTAATAATGGCAGATATAGCTACTTTAGAAGAAGGGATTGAAGCGCAAAGAGCTGGGTGTGATTTTATTAGTACAACTTTAAGTGGTTATACAGATTATACTGAAAAGACTGATGGTCCAGATTATAAGCTTGTAGAGGAGCTAGTAAAAGTTTTGAAGACTCCAATAATTGCAGAGGGCAGAATTCATACTCCTGAGCAAGCAAAGAAAATGTTAGAAATAGGTGCTTTTGCAATAGTTGTTGGAGGTGCTATCACACGACCTTTAGAAATAACAGATAGATTTGTAAAAGTAATGAAGGGAGAAAATTGATGTATTTAGGGGTAGATATTGGAGGGACAGAGGTTAAAATTGGTATAGTGACAAATGAAGGGAAGATTTTAGCTAAAGATAGTTACAAAGTTTCATTTGATAATTATAAAACACCAATTTTCGAAACTGTAAAACAATCTATAGAGATGTTTTTATTATCTAACAATATTAAAATTTCTACTTTGAAAGGCATTGGTGTGTCAGCAACTGGGCAAGTTGATTGTAAAACAGGGACGATTTTAGGAACTGGTGGTAATATTAAAAATTGGTGTGGAACACAAATTAAAAAGGAACTAGAAGAGATTTATAATATAAAAGTAACGGTTATGAATGATGCTAATTGTATGATTATAGGAGAATTATGGACTGGACAAGCTAAAAACTTTAAACATGTTATAGGAATAACTATAGGAACTGGTATAGGCGCAGGAATAATTATTAACTCTAATATTTTAGTGGGGGCACAGGGAATTGCAGGAGAAATAGGACATTTTTCAATTGCTGATGATAAAAAATGTGGATGTGGAAATGTAGGGTGCTATGAATTATATGGTTCAACAACTGCTTTAGTCAAAAAAGTAAAAGAAAATTATGAAAAATTAGGTGAAGTTAGTTTTAGCGAACTTGATATTAATGGCAAAGTCATTTTTGATGAATTGAGTTTAGGTAATTCAGAATTAGAAAAAATTGTAGATGAATGGATATCTTATATAGGAAAAGGATTAGTTAGTCTTGTGCATATTTTTAACCCCGAATTAATTCTTATAGGTGGAGGGGTAAGTAAACAAGAAAATTTATTTATTGCAAAAGTTAGAAAGTTTGTGATGGAAAATTCTATGATTGAGTTTAGTAGAAATTTGAAGATTGAAAGTGCTATATTAGGTAATGATGCTGGAATTATAGGTGCTATACATTATAATATAAATAATTAGAAAAGCTATCTCAAAGGTAGAAATCTTTGAGATAGTTTCTTTAAGTATTTAGCTTAACATATTTGTGAAGGTGTAAATAATTTGATATAATTATTTCGCTAAAATAATTTTAGTTTAAGTAAGAAATGAGGAATGAAAGAATGGCAAAGAAAAGTAGTAGAAATGATGATTTTTTATTTTCTTGTAAATATACAATAATATCACCTAAATTATATAGTGTGATTGCAGATTTATATAATAGTGGAAAGGAAAAAGAAGCTAAAATAGTTGCTAATTTGGATTATTTATTAGATTATTTAGCAACTTCAATAAAGGCTAGAGATAGATTTTCTACTATTGAAACGAGTAATAGAATTAAAGAACAATTTCAAACTTTAGAAAATCTTGATGTAGAAATCCCTATGTTAAAAGATGCATTTGAAAAAGTTATGAAAAATAATAAGTTGAAATTATAAATACGAATAAATAAACCTCCTTGTGAAAACAATAAGATTATAAGTTTTTACAAGGAGGTTTACTAATTTGAAAAAAATATTATATATATCAGTAAATTCAAAAGAAGAATGTGATTCAGCTAGTAAGACAGTGGCAAGAGCATTAATAGATGAGGTGTTAAGTGAGTGTAGATATAGAATTCCAAGATACAAAGACCATAATCATAACATAGATGAGGAGTGCTGTGATATACCACATCATCACCACCATCATAATATTTGTTGTGATGAGCATCACCATCATCACCATTATGATAATGAAAGATGTGAAGGGAAATATGAACATGGTGCTAAAAATGAGTGCTGTGAAGGAAAACATCACCATCATCATCATTTTGAAGAAAAATGTTGTGATGAGCATGAAAAATTTAATATAAGTAATGAAGATACTTTAAATGAAGGTATTAATACGAATGTTGATAAAAAAGAAGAATTAATAGCACAACAAATTACAAATGATATTTTAGATGAAAATCAAGCAGAAGAAACTTTAAAAGAAAAAGCTAAAGAATATTATGAAAAAATTAAAGACAATACATGTTGTGAGGAAAAATCAGAGCAAGAATGTAATTCTAAGGAAAATAAATGCTGTGAAGCTGATGAAGAATGTGATTCTAAGGAAAGTAAATGCTGTGAAAGTGATAAAAAAAATAATGATGAATGGGAAGAATGTAATGACTTTATAGTTGAAGAAGTTGATTTATATAAGGATTACATACCAGTACTTACACATGAATTCTTTAAGTGCAAAAACACATTAGTAGATGGAGTAGGACCATGCTGTGACTCTATGAGTGAAGAAAAGAAAAAGGATTTAGATAGAATAAGAGAATTAGCTTATCAATTTAAGGAAGCTGATGTTTATATAATAGCAGCGCCGGTTTGGAGTTTATTATTCCCTGCGCCTCTCAAACAATATTTAGATTGTGTAATTTTAAATGGAATAACAGCAAAAATTTCTAAACATGAATGTAGAGGATTATTAAATGATAAGGAAAGAAAAATGATATTTGTGCAATCAGTAGGAGGCGAACTTCCTATGCTTTTAAGATGTAAACTTGATTATAGTACACCTTATCTAAAAGATATATCAAAATTCCTTGGAATTTCAAAATTTATGGATTTATTAGTTGATGGAACAGGCTATACAGAATGTGAAAAAAGAGATGCAATAAATGAGGCATTAAAAGATGTTCCAAGTATTGCAAGACGTATTATTAAATAGCTATAAATATGTTAAGTAATATGATACAATAATAAAAGTGAAAAGCTTACTAAGTTTCTTAGTAGGCTTTTTATAACTTTAATTTAAGGATATAAAAGTTTAAATTGTAAGTATAATATAGATTTACTTACAATAAATAAGGAGATTAAAATGGAAAATTTTAAAGAATTGAATATAAGGGAAGATATAATAAATATTTTAAATAAAAATAAAATAGTTGTGCCAACTCAAATTCAAAAAGAAGCTATTCCAGTAGCATTAGAAGGAAAAAATATATTAGCGCAATCAGAAACAGGAACAGGGAAAACACTTGCTTACCTTATTCCAATAATAATGAAAATAGATATAACTAAAAAAGAAAATCAGGCTATAATACTTGCACCAACACATGAGCTTGCATCTCAAATAAATGATGCAATCACTTTATTAAATAATGGTCTTGATGAAAAAGTTACATCAATGATTATAGTTGGAAGTGGTAACTTAAAAAGACAAATGGAGAATTTAAAGAAAAAACCACAAATAATAGTAGGTTCTAGTGGAAGAATACTAGAACTAATTAGAAAGAAAAAAATAGGAGCTCATACAGTTAAAACATTAGTTTTAGATGAAGTTGATAAGCTTTTACATTTTAAAAATGTAGATGAAGTTAATAATATTAGAAAATCTATGTTAAGAGATACACAAAAACTTTTATTCTCAGCTACAATTACAGAAGATACTCTAAATGTTGTAAATAAAGTAGTAGATGATTATGAGTTTATAAGTGTAAAAGAAAAAAATGAGGTTAATGCAGATATAGAACATGCATACTTCTATAGTGATAGCAGAGATAAAGATGATATTTTAAGAAGAGTTATACATGCTAGTAAAGCAGAGCGTATTTTGGTATTTATAAATAGAAATTATGATTTAACTATTACTTTAGAAAAGCTTAGATATCATAAAATAAAAGTTGATTCATTACATGGAGAAAATAGTAAAGAAAGAAGAAAAAGAGCTTTAGATGATTTTAGAAGTGGAAAAATACAAGTTTTAATGGCTTCAGATGTTGCAGCAAGAGGTCTTGATATTAAAGGACTTACTCACATTATAAACTTAGATATACCAGAAGATCCAAAAAATTATTTACATAGAGTTGGAAGAGTTGGAAGAGCTGGCGAAAAAGGAACAGCTTATTCTATAGTAGATTATAAAGAAGAAAGATTCATAGGCAAATATGAAAGAGAATTTAATATAGAAATACCTAAAATGTTTGTTTATGAAGGGAAAATTGTTGATAAGATAGAGAAAAAACCATATAGAAAGAGCACAGAAAATAAGCCTAAAGTTAGGGCTAAGGTTAGTAAGAAAAAGTCAAATAAGAAGCCAGAAAAAAAGATAAAAACAATAAATTAATTGATAAATTGAGAAATATACTGCTATAAAACAAGCAGTATATTTTTTTTGAATTTATAACTGTTTTAAAATGTTTTTAGAATTCAAAGAATGTTTACTTGAGAGAGTATAATCTACTAATATATAATTTATTTAATGGACAATGGTTACTTAAGAATAAAAATAACATATACTTTAGTATAATTTTAGGGGGAATAAATTAAATGAAGAAATTTTTAGTGTGTAGCTTAGCAGCAATATTAGTAGGGGGAACTTTTATTGCTTGTGGGGGAGAAAAAAAGAATGATACAGGAATAGAACAGCAGGTTAGTATAAATATAAATGAAACATTATCTAGTTTTTTAGATGAATTTGAAATTAGAATGCCAGGCGATGCGACAGACCAAGATTTAAAAGAAGTTTATAAGGTAAATCTTGATAATGTTGAAGAATATGCTATGAAACAATGTATGATGACTCCAGGTATAGATGTTATAGGGATATTTAAAGCTAAGGCAGGGAAAGGTGAAGAAGTAAAAACTGATATACAAAAAATTATAGAAACAAAAAGAACTAGTGCATATTTACCAGGAGAAATGGATGCATTAGAAAACTCACAAATAGTAGTTAATGGAGACTATGTTGGTATATTCTTAATAGAAGGTCAAGAAAATGAAAATGGAGAAATGGAAAATCAAGCACAAAAGGCAGCAGATAAGTTTAACGCTCTTTTCAAGTAAATATATGAAGCATCCTATTTAGAAAAGTAGGATGCTT
>JBOFRC010000110.1:0-5657 GCA_051650825.1 Sarcina sp.
TTTTTATTATATATATTGAAGAATATGTATATTTTAATATATATAATAAAAACTTTTAAACTTTCTGTTAAATAAAATTAAAAAAGAAATTATATACTTAACTGTTTATAAGAATAAATTAAAAGAATAAAAATAGGATTTAAAAGCACTTATAAAAGAAAATAATTAAATTAAATGAATATTATTTTAATAATAAAATAATAAAAAGGACTTTTTATTATTTTATTCGTAAAATTTATTGGGTAGAAATAATAAAATTTCTTGTATTACCAATAACAATGGTTTGACAATAAATACTATTAATAAGAAAATAATATTAAGCATTGATAAGTTAAAATTATTTTGAATGAAATGCAGTTAAAATTATTTAGGCTTATCAATTAATGATATTAAATATTGACTTAAATTTAGTTTTAGTTAGAATTTTAAAATTTAGGAGGAACAAATGAAGAATAAGATTGGTAAAATTATGGTTGGTACAGTAGCTGCTGTAACAGCAGTTGGTACCGTTTCTCAAGCAGTACCGCAGGTTAGGCAACAAGAAAATGAACTTGGTGCTAAAGCTATGGAACTATATGGAGTAAATGATATAACTATCACACCAGCTACTAGTGATACAACAGTAAATGTAAATGGGACAACAACAAATGTAAATCAAGAAACTAAGGTTATATATAGTAATAACACAGTAACATATGATATTCCATACAGTGTTGTTGCTAATAATGGTAAAACATTTAATATACCAGATATAACAGCTACAGCTAGTCCTACATTAACTTATGATAATGGAGAGGATACATCTGCAGCGAGTGCAATGGCAAAACAAATAACAGTTAGTGCTATACCACAGACTGGTCAAACAAGTTCTAGTTCAGGAATGGTAAAAGTAACATTCACAATACCACAGACAGATGTTAATATGAAATTTAATCCGAATATAACATTACATTGTGGGTCAACATCTATTCCGGTTACATTACCTAACATTAATGCATCAGCACAATATAGTAATAGTATATATGTTTATCCAAAGGTTAATGGAAATCAATTAGGAATATCGATTGCTTCAATTAGTAATAATGCTGTTAATTCTCAGTATAATACATATGGAAAGAATTTAACTAGTTTAACATTTTCATTAGGGCAATCAGCAATAATGGGTGGTGTTAAATACACACCGATATCGAATCCTGATTTAATAGTTAATAGCAATGGAACTTATACAATTAAAGGGTCATTGCTTAATCAAGTTGAAAATGGAAAATATGTTAATTTATTTAATTTAACAAATGAGGGTGATAATGGTACTATAACAACAATTAATGCAAGTACATCATCAGCAACTTGGCAAGGAATTGCAAGTGATCATCCATATGTTACAATTTATAATCATACTAATACAACACCTTTCACAGAAGCACCTAAGGCACAACAGGTTCCTGGTAATGGTTCAGTAGTTCAAATGGAACAAACTAACTCAACACAGTCTAGCCAATATGGACCACAAGTTACGTTTGGAGCAACAATAAAACCTGGAATAAAAGGAACTTGGAGTGGCTTAACTTTTGGATATACAGAAGGTGGAACTATAGCTGCTCTTAGAGCTGGAAATACAGTTGCATCAACAAATTTAAATTATGTGCATTTAAATCAAGCTGGTATTGATATTATGAATAGTGGAACAGCAGAACAAAAATATCAGTTATTACAAGATATAGCTAATAGTGGTTATCAGTTAACAGATTTACCTACTAATTTTGAATATGGAATAGTATATTCATCTGATGCTATGAATGGTGCTATAAGTGTTGGAGGAGGAAGTCCTTTATCTATAGGAGTAGGATCTCCAATGGATGGAAGCTATAAGTCTTATCCAGTACAATCATGTCAAATGGTATTCACTAATCAATATAATATAAGTAATACTAGTACAACAACTAATAGTAATTATTATGTAGCAATACCTAATCAAATAGGAACAGCAGTTGTTAATAAAACCTTTACTTTAGGACAGAATACAGGAAATGATTCCGTAGAAGGTAATATTGCTAATTTAGCTAATACGGATTATGTAACTCCAGATGGTAATGGATTTATGTTAGGAGCTTCTAATGAATATACTCCAGATTATGTGGATGGACACACAACTTTCTTTAATCAAGGAACAGGACAGTCAATAAGTTTTAGAACAGGACTTACATCATATAATACATCAGCTTTGAATAGTGGAGCTTGGGGAGGATCATATCCAACTATTGAAGGTTCAACAAATTTATCAGAGCCAACTTCATGGGTTTCATCTCCGCATGAGGTTTATCTTAGTATACAAAGAGATTCACCTTTAGGAGGAGGTCAATTAGATCCAGACTCTACTATTGTAGTTAATTTAGGAGCACAGGCTACAATTAATGGTGATATAACAGTTGATGGAATAAATATAACTCCTAGTCAATATACAACTAAACAAGTTGTAATAGATGGAGTTAGACAGACACAAGTACAGATAAAATCTAGTTATGTCACAAGTCAAACAGTATATCCTATTGCGGGTAGAGATGTAAAAGTGGATTTCCCATCTATACAATATGCACCAAGTACAGCTAGTATGAGCAGTATAGTAATGACTGGAAGTTTACAAGGTTCAAGTACAAACTCTAGTGGAATAAATTATGAAATAAATGGAGCTACAGTCCCAGGGTCAAAAATTTTAGGTAATATAAATTATCCACAATCAAAAGCAATAGTGCAGTTAACACCTGGTGTCAATAATAACTGTGATCACTCTGTCACTACTGTAAATTCTCAAAATATAGCAACAATGACAGATCTTGTTCATAATAGTTCGACAGGAGCTAAACAATATATAGTAGTTGGACAGTTCCCAACACCAGCAACAACATCTTCATTACCAGGTAACTTTGGACAACCGTCAGTTGGTGGACTTGGAGCACAAGGTGTAACATTTAATAATCCAGATTGCCCATTATATGTATTACCAGAATCTGCGTTATCAAATACAGATCCAGAAGGATATACTAACCAACAAATTATGGAAGGTACAAATCCATTCCAAATGAAAGGTGCTAAGTCTTGGATAGAAAATCCAGCAAGTGGATGGGTAAAATATACTCCAGGGATGAACTTAAGTGGTATGGTTGGATATACATATATGCCAACAATAGCAGCAGGATCAAGTTGGACACAAACTTATAATGTTCAATTAACTAATATACAGAATGGTGCATACCAATTTGGAACATCACAATTTAAATATTTTGATACAACAGATGGTGTAGGTTCAGCATCTAATATTGTTACAGTTACTCCAAATGGAGTTAATATAGCTAATACATGGGTATCAAATGTTGTTTTACAAACAGGTCCAGAAACATATAGACCTTTAAATACAGAAGAGCTAGGACAAAACGTGAAGTTTACTTCAGTAAATGGGCAGCAAGAAGAGCCTTTGAGCTATTTAAATTCACATGGAAATGATAATGATGGAAATAGTGATTTAACACCACAAACACCAGGAGATCATTTACAACAATCTGTTGATTTAGTAAGTGATGAAGCAGCATTAAAAGCAGCAGGATATGAATTAGTTGGTATACAAGTTAAAGTTGGTGATAGTCCATTTGTTACAGAAACACCAGATTATTTCCAAAATGTGGGGGTTTTATTTAACAATGAATTGACACATATCAAATTTATTATTAAGAAAATAACTCCAGTTTATCAAAATAAAGTTAGTGTAACTTTAAATGGAAAACCAATACCTAGTGATAGTCCTTTATTAAAAGAAACAAATGATAATATTCTACCTCAAACAGGAAAAGAAGTAGAAGTGAATCAACCAAATGGACTTAAAACACCAATAGCACCTGCGGGATATAAAATAGATGGAGTTACAGTTATAACTTATAATTCGGATGGAACTGTTCAGTCATCTGTTACAGAGCCAAATAACTATGAGGTTCCAACAGTACAAGGAGCAGATAATGTTCACTATATATATAATTTAGTACCGAATATAGTTAAAGTACAAAATATAGTAAAAGTACAAGTGAAAAATCCAGACGGAACAATAGTGCCAATAACAAGTGAAAATGTAGGCAATTATGAAGGTGGAAGCAATCTTACTCAACAAACATCAATAGTAGGTGCAGAGGGAACAACTGTTGTAAATAAAGATGGAAAAGCACTAGAAACACCAGTAGCTCCTAAAGGATATCATATTGTAAGTGTAAGCAATCAATTAGGAACAGTGACAACTCCTGAAACACCAGATTATAAAGTACCTACTAAATTTGGAAATGCTGATGACACTACAACTTATACAATAGCGCCAAATAGTGCATCATTAGACGTAACAGTAAACTTAGTAAATAATAAGGGCGAAACTGTATCACAATTAGAAAAACCGACAACAACAATACCAAATACTAAAGGGTATTTTAATGAAACAATTGGAACAAATGGAGAGCCTACACAAGCAATACAAGATGGAATAAGTAAAGGTACTTATACAGTAGTTAGCGTAACAGTTAATGGTAAGACAATGTCATTAAATGATTATAAAACAGAAGTTGCAGATGGAACATTAAATGCAGCAAATGGAGAAAACCATGTAGTTTATAATGTTACACAAGCAGTACAAAACACAGTAAAAGTACAAGTGAAAAATCCAGATGGAACAATAGTACCAATAACAAGTACTAATGCAGGAGATTACCAAGGTGGAAGTAACCTTGCACCACAAACATCAACACAAGGTGTAGATGGAGCGCCAGCGGTAGCAAAAGACGGAACACCGTTAACAACACCAGTAGCACCAAAAGGATATCATATTGTAAATGTAACAAACCAAGTAGGAACAGAAGCTCCAACAACAGAGAGTAATACTTACAAAGTACCAGGAACACTTGGAACAGCAAATAATAGTACAACTTATACAATAGCACCAAATAGTGCATCATTAGATGTATCAGTAAACTTAGTAAATAGTAAGAATGAAGTAGTGTCACAACTAGAGGCACCAACAACAACAATACCAAACACTAAAGGATACTTTAATGAGAAAATTGGAACAAATGGAGAACCTACACAAGCAATACAAGATGGAATAAGTAAAGGTACTTATACAGTAGTTAGCGTAACAGTCAATGGTAAGACAATGTCATTAAATGATTATAAAACAGAAGTTGCAGATGGAACATTAAACGCAGCAGATGGACAAAACCATGTAGTTTATAATGTTACACAAGATGTACAAAATACAGTAAAAGTACAAGTACAAAATCCAGATGGAACAATAGTACCAATAACAAGTGATAATGTAGGAAACTACGAAGGTGGAACTGCTCTTGCACCACAAACATCAACAGAAGGAGTAGATGGAGCACCAGCAGTAGCAAAAGATGGAACACCATTAACAACACCAATAGCACCAAAAGGATATCATATTGTAAATGTAACAAACCAAGTGGGAACAGAAACTCCAACAACAGAGAGTAATACTTACAAAGTACCAGGAACACTTGGAACAGCAAATAATAGCACAACTTATACAATAGCCCCAAATAGTGCATCATTAGATGTATCAGTAAACTTAGTAAATAGTAAGAATGAAGTAGTGTCACAACTAGAGGCAC
>JBOFRC010000111.1:0-4180 GCA_051650825.1 Sarcina sp.
GAATTTAAAATTAATAGATAAATTATAGAAATAACATTAATGATAATGTAAAATAATTTATTTAGAAGACAGGAGAGTGTTTAATATGAGGCAATTATATATAAAGAATGCTTATATAATAACTATGGATAAAAATAAGAGAATCTATGAGCAAGGAGAAATTCTTATAGAGGGAGACTTAATTAAGGACATAGGGAATATTAATACTTTAAAAGTAAGTAAAGATGCAGAAATTTATGATGCCAAAGGTAAAATAATTATGCCAGGATTTATAAATACTCATGTACATCTATCTCAACAGCTTGGGCGAGGAATAGCTGATGATGTTGATTTATTAACTTGGTTAAGAGAGCGAATTTGGCCATATGAAAGTAGTTTTGATTATGAAGATTCCTTAATATCATCAACAGCTTGTTGTGTTGAGTTAATTAGAAGTGGAGTGACAACATTTTTAGAAGCTGGTGGACAATACGTAGATGCAATGGTAGAAGCAGTTAATAAAACCGGCTTAAGAGCATGTCTTACAAAATCAGTAATGGATATGGGTGAAGGGTTACCAAATGCATGGAAAAAAACTACAGAAGAAGAAATTACCACTCAAATAGAACTTTTTGAAAAGTTTAACGGAGCAGCAGATGGAAGAATAAAAATATGGTTTGGACTTAGAACTATTTTTAATAATTCAGATGATCTTATAATCAAAACTAAGGAGCTTGCAGATAAATACAATACAGGGATTCATATGCATGTAGCTGAGATAGCTGATGAGGTAGACTTTGCTAAACTAAGGAAGGGATATTCAACTGTGGAACATTTAAATAAATTAGGTGTTTTAGGTCCTAATCTTTTAGCCGTTCATACAGTTTGGCTTACAAGTAGAGAAATTGATTTATTTAGACTTAATAATGTTAAAGTTTCTCATAATCCGGCGGCGGCAATGAAAGTAGTGCTCGGGTTTGCAGGGATTCCAGAGATGATAGAGAAAGGAATACCTGTATCTATAGCAACAGACGGGGCTCCTTCAAATAATAGGATGGATATGATGAGAGATATGTATCTTACATCTATAATCCATAAAGGAAGAACATTAAACCCAGAGATTTTACCAGCCTATAAAATTCTAGAAATGGCAACAACTAATGGGGCAAAGTGTGCTCTTATGGAAGATGAAATTGGATCTTTAGAATTAGGTAAAAAAGCTGATGTAATTATAATAAATAGTAGAAATATTCATTCTATGCCTATGAATAATCCAATTGGTAATATAGTTTATGCGATGTCTAGTGAAAATATTGAATCAACCATTTGTAATGGTAAATGGTTAATGAAAGAAAAAGAAATATTAGTTTTAGATGAAGAAAAACTTTTAACAGATATAGAAATTCGTGCAAAAAAAATATTAGAAAAAGCTAATGTAAAGTTATAGTATTTTTAATAGATAATATAAAAAGCAGCCTTAAAGGTTGCTTTTTTGATATAATAGGTTATTTTTTTTAGGAATACCAGTTTCAGTAGGATTATTACCATCTCTACTCCACCCAATCCAGCCATCGCTATAGATACTAATTTTAGGAATTCCTAGTACATATGCATAAAAATAAACCTCTGATGCTCTCCAACCACTACCACACATAAATGCAAGTTGTTTTTGAATAGAAATTCCCTCTTTTGACCATAGTTTAAGAATCTTATCTTTAGATATCATAGTATTATCTATATTACGATAATATTCAAGACTATGAGGTCCTTCGATTCCAGCATGACCATAAATTGCACCTGGAATTCTTGCCTTTTTTTTATAATAATCATACCCTGAAATTTCACCTATATGTTCTAGATAAGTTCTATTATCAACTAAAATGAAATTTTTAGTTTTAAGCTTTTCTTTTAAATCAGTTGTACTTATAATTAAATCCTTATTATAAGGAATTTTAGTATCTATAGAATGTAGTGAAGAGGGAAAATTAGATTTTTTTTCAAAGTGATAAGCTAGAGTTTCTAATTTTGAAAGTCCTCCATTTAAAACTCTAACATCTTTAATACCAATATACATTAATATTGTAGCAACTCTATATGAAGCCATTTGGTTCCATGATGTAATAAGAATAGAATCACTTTTTTTGATTCCATATTTTTTACAAGTTTTTTGAAGGAGTTCTGGTTTAGCAAGTTGCCAAAGTGGAGGAGGTTCGAGTTCATCAGTATCAATATAGATACTTCCTTTTATATGTCCTTTATTAGAGGTTTTTTCTTCACTTCCAAAGCCAACATGAAATATTTTAAAGGTATTTAGTAAAGTTGAGTTTTGTAGTATTATTTTTGCAGGAAGAAGCTTACTATAATTTTGATAATTTTCTAAAAATTCTTTGTGAGAATTATCTAAGCTTAGCATATTAAGAGAAAGAAGATTAGTGTATTTTAGAGTTAGCAAAGCATTTTCAATAACTTTTAATGCATTTAAATCTGTAAAACATAATACTATATAATCGTCTTTTATCATATTATTTTCTTTTAAAAAGTTTTTTATTTCAAGAGTTTTAAGCCAGTCATAGTCAAAGTTTATAGCATTTTTTATATGTCCAGAAACTTTTTCAGAGTTTAATATCCAACCATTGAATGAATCACTTGATCTAATATCTAGAAATTTGAAGTTCCTATTATTTATATAAAAATTTAAAGAATTTATATTTATCTGATCAGGATATTCCACTTATCTCACCTTCTTACTAATTTGTTTAATACTGTATATTATTTTTGTGCAGTATAATAATTAAGATACTACATTTTTAAGAAGTATACAAATTTTTAAAATTTACTTAACAAGCAAAAAAAATAGGACTATAGTATATAGGAGTAAATGTATCATATTAATTTTATAGAAGATAAAATTAATATGTTTAAGTAATTTTAGGAGGGAATAAAATTGAACGAAGGAAAAAATTTTAGTAGGGCACTTGTTGGAAATGCAACGGGACTTATATCAGGTATTACATGGGCTGTAAACACTGTGCTAATAGGAGTAGCACTTACGCTTAATCCATTAGGTAAGCCGTATATGGCATTTTTTGCACCATTTTTAAGCAATTTTTTAAATGATATTTTTGTATTTTTTTGGACAACAGGGGCATTCATATTAAGAGGTAAAATTAAAGAAATTATACCAAGCTTTTTAAGTAGAAATGGTCTAATTCTAGTAATAGCTGGAATACTTGGTGGACCACTTGGAATGCTATTTTATATTTTAGGAGTTAAATATTCGGGAGCAGCTTATGCTTCAATAATTTCATCTACTTATCCAGTTCTTGGAGCAATTATAGCGAGAATTTTTATGAAGGAAAGATTACCTAAAAAAACATATTTAGGGTTAGTACTTATAATTATAGCGGTTATATACATAGGGTACAAGCCAGGAAGTCTTGCTATGAGTGAACCTAATATGGGACTTGGACTTTTATTCTCATTCTTATCAGCACTTGGCTGGGGAATACAAGGAGTATTCTTATCATGGGGAATGAAAAAAGAAACAATTTCACAACATATGGCACTTATTATTACAGTTTTTTCAGCTTTAGCAGTAGATGTAGTAATAATACTTCCATTTATAGGAGCTCTTAAATATGCTATACCAACAATTTTCTCACCGACAGGAGGGGTTGCATTTATAGCTGCGGCTATAGGAGCCTTTTCAACATGGATATACTATGTATCAGTTCATAAAATAGGCCCATCAAGAGCAATGGGACTTAACATAACATATGGACTATGGGCAGTTGTTATACAAGTGATATTTATGCAATCAAAATTCGATTTAAGACTTTTAATAGCAGGTATTATTATTCTTTTAGGTGTAATACTTGGTAGTGCTAAAAAGAAAGAAATAGTAGAGCCAGCTCTTTAGGCTGATATAATGAAAAATGTCAACATAATTTTGTTGGCATTTTTATTATATATAGATAAGTGTGAATATATTATAGTGTTTTTATACTTATCGATATTATAGTGAAGTTAATAAACTAAATTCAATTAATTACTATAAAATAAAGAGTTATTAATATTTTAAGATTATTAAATATTGACAGTTCTATTAGAAATGATTATAGTCTAAATATAGATAATTATCTATATTTAGAAAGGGGATAATATGAAGAAAAATTTAACAGAAGGAAGTATTGCAAAAGGA
>JBOFRC010000112.1:0-3838 GCA_051650825.1 Sarcina sp.
CTCGCTTATGGGCCCCCTGACCACCAAGACCCCTGGGTCCATGCCACGTAGGCTTGTTCATTAATCCATCCCTGCGTGGATATGTAACGTGCACCATGATCACATTGGGATCAACAAAGTCATTAGGGTTCATCCTCTGGGGACCATGAATGTCTGCGCAAATATTTCAGGCTGGACCAAAGTGGTGGACCAACATTACCATTCCTACAGCCGCTAGCATGGCTAAAAAGCCTCTAGTACGTATTTATTCTAGATAGGGGCTGTAAGCCTACTGAACATAAAATATGTCGCTAAAACAAGAAACTGAGCAATTATTTTTTCATGGTGGCATACTGTTGTAGATTGTAGTCTGAGTACTGTTGAAAAACTTCCACAAGAAAGGTTTGATTTAATCTTTTAGATAGATTCAACTTCTCAGTCTTTGTCCTGAAAAATCACACAAGTGAACAATGATTAGTTTGGAATCACTATCAATCATTGCAGTCAACCGAGTCCTCACCAATGTGGCCAACCTGTGTGTACATGAGAATCAACAAGAATAACTGTAAATTATTCAATCTCTCAGCTGTATTTGGAGCAGGTGACCTTTGACACCTGACAGCAGTGACAGCTGCCGTTGAGAGGGAGAACTGACTCCATTTAGTAAAAGAAAGAACTGATCAGCTACATCTGAACAAGTTTTTCAGTCTTCAGCTCACTGGAAAAGTAGAACAAGATATAAGATTTGATCATTTCTAAACAACAATCAACTAATTCTGCTGTCCTATTTAATCAACAACTCCATTCATGTGTACTCCTTACATTATGTTTATATGTTTTCTTAAATTCAGCTTGTAATAGATCACAAGTTCCAAATATTTTTGGTTTAATAGCCTAGAGATGACACGATTGATGAAGATGAGCACTTCAGCCAAAGAAAACGCTCTTTCCTTCACACGTTGTTTCATGTAAGTCATTTGTTTTAATTGCCATGAAACAATGTGTGAAGGGAACAGCGTTTCGAGGAGGTAAAACATTTCAAACAATTTGAGGAAAAAAAAAAAAAAAAAAATATATATATATATATATATAATTTTGTGTAGCAAAAATGTTTTTTTCTTCTTCTCCTATATCGTTAATCACTTAACAACTCCTCATATTTACCTGGTCTCAGTGGAAAACCACTGTT
Source organism: Sarcina sp. (assembly GCA_051650825.1). Classification (GTDB taxonomy): domain Bacteria; phylum Bacillota; class Clostridia; order Clostridiales; family Clostridiaceae; genus Sarcina. Next base: position 1,169 of record JBOFRC010000112.1, read on the forward strand.
CTCTATAATAACGATATTACTTGTAGTGTACCTTATTATGAGACACAAAGTGGCAGCAGTTAATTCATGAATTATTAGCACTGCAGAATATGACACCCATCAAAGAAGGAAGTCATAATCTTAAAGGTAGTGCATATACAGGAAATAACTTCAAGCTTCAACTTTATTTCTTTTTTTATTATTATTTATTATTAGTTTTGTTTTGGCCTATTTTTTGTCGCCAATTTAGAGTTTCCAATTTGTCCAGACATCATGTCTTTGGAGTGTGGGAGGAAACCGAAGTACTCGGAGTAAACCCACGCAGACACAGGAAGAACGTGAAGACTCCACACAGAAACAAGTGGGCTGAACCCAGGACCTTCTGTGAGGCCACAGTGCTAACCACTGAGCCACCATGTCGCCCTGACATGCTGCACCACGCCGCTCAGGCGTTTACAGCACTGAGCAAAGACATGGTGCTGCTGTCCTGAGGAGGAGGTTTTCATTTTCATGGTGTCATGGGTCACGGGAGGAGAATGGTGATTTTCTTGACTGGAGGTGGTTTACAATTTTAGGGGAGTTTTAGATGTCAACTGGTGGGAGCCCATCAAACGGCTTCACAAGTACGATACTGGCATCCGTACAAGGATGTGGCTGCAAGGATGCTGATACCATGCCATCCGAGCAGGAATGGACAGATGTGATGGTTTCATCTGGGAGGCCTGGTGGCTGCCAGTCATCGGGGTAAAGAGATGGTGTTTCCTCTGCAACCTCTGGGGCAACTTGGGCAATTCGACTGACTTTTTTATTAATCCAAGATCTTAGTCTCTCCTGTGCCGGCTTTGTTGCCTTTTGAAGCTGCAGATTAGTGTCTTTTAGTTCTTTTTTTAAATTTTGCACCTCCACAATCTTTTCGTTTAATAATCTGATGTAATAGCTAGTGGTCTTGTCTAAATGCTCAGCTTTGTTCTCAAGATACTCCTTCTCCCTTTTAACTGACCTGGAATTATTCTGCTGGGCCCTTAAACAGCAATCCAGGCTTTTCTTAAGGAAGACAACTTGCTGTTGATATGCTGCTTCAGTGCATTCATTCATCCCCACTTGCTCATTGTCGTCTATGTAGCGTCTTTTGAGAGTAATGATTCTGCTATTTAATTTCTTGGTCTCAGTGATCATAGACAGTGCCTCTAGATCCGCCTTAAAACGCAGCTTATCGGTCTCCAGTTTGCTGATTTTGGCTCTCAGCTTACTAATTTCTGGCTCGCTGGCCTTCACTTTATATTTTAGACGTGCGACAGTGTCATTCAGGTCGAGCTTTGCTCTGTTGGCCTTATTTAGCTCTGCTTTTGTTTCTTTGAGTTTGGAGTGTTCTTCTCTTTTTTCTTCCTCTAGACGCTTGCAAGTGTCCTTCGCATTGTTTAATTTAACCACCAGGATTGCATTTTTGTCACTTTTTCTGCACAAACTGTCTTGTAGTTGTTGCTTATCCTTCTTTAAAGAAGTTAACTCGATATTTTTGTTTTCAATTATTTGGATTTTATGTTGGACAATGTTCTGTAGAACAGAAGCCTTCTGATTTATGTCTTCCTTATTCTTCATCTCTTTAATTGTCATTTGTAACGCCTGTATCTTCGTTTCAAGGCTTTTGCGTTTGAGGATAGTTTCATATCTAAAAGCTTCCTTTTTTTCCCTTTCTTCTTCGTCATATCTTCCTCTTGCTTCTTCACTTTCTAACATCTGTTTTTTTAAGTTCTCAACTTCTCTTTTGTACTCCTGCTCCTTCTTATGGTACTGTTTTTCACATTCCTCTAACTTACGCTGATATCTTTGTTCCTGCTCTTTAATTAGACTCTCTGTTTCTTCACAATTCTGTGACAGCCTGTTGTCAAAGGCTGCTTGCTTGCTTAATGCAGTTTCCTTGAACTTCTGTTTCAGTTGTGTTACCATTTTCTCGTGGTCTTCCTCAGTTTTAGCTAGCTTCTGTTCGAGTCTCAACTTAATCTGTTTATTTTTTCCATTGTTTATCTCTATAGATTCTTCCAAGGCAGCCTTGTTCTGGACAAGCTTCTTATTGTTATCTTTGCAGATTTTTAGCTCCTTCATTAGTTCACTCTCACTCTCCTTTGCAGTTTTCAGCTCTGCTTGGAGAGCCTGGACTTTATCTTCCAGGCTCTGTACTTTCTGGCTGTTATGAATGCAGTCATTTGACCAGAATTCCCTTTCTTTCTTATATTTTTCTTGGAGTCTGGAATGCCTCCACTGCCAGTATTTTTCCATTGTGTTGGCACAATGTAACATCACTGTCTTGTAAAATGATAAATAATCTACTTTTTAATCTTGTGACCTTGTGCACCTGAGTTAGAATTCTGAGTTTAAAGTCAGAATTCTGAGTTTGATATGTACTTAAAACAGTTGTTCTGACATCACAGTGATGTCACATGGATTGTCACACGAAGATTCTATAACTTTGATCTGTGTGTGCGTGTGTGTATCTTTGATACAAACAATTGTTTACTTTTCATTCATTTGACAATAAAAAGACTACCTATTCTCACCTGTCCAATGTCAGAACACACATTGTTTTAGTTAAAGGGTCAGGGTTATGGTTGTGGACAATTCATGCATGCAGTGGTCACTGCTCTGTTCTTTATAGTTTCACTAACTCAACATTTCTGAGGGAAAAATAGTCTA
>JBOFRC010000113.1:0-1274 GCA_051650825.1 Sarcina sp.
AACGGAGGTTTTATCATCTGCTTTGTATTTAATTTGGGAATTTAGGAAGCTGAGCTGCATTTCACATTTTATTTAAAGTTACACATAATGGGTTTCTCTAAAGGCAGACTCATTAAACTAGGCTGTTTTTTTGATTTAATGAAACATGGGGAAATATTTAAAATAATATGTTTAATGTTTAACATGAGTTATTTTTGTAGTATTTTTAAAATGCCTCTATTTTGGTAGAATTTAAATCATAGGCTTTGTAAATAACATTAGTACGGTTTTAACTTGAGATTCAAGTTGTTTTGTATTTCATAGATCAGTTATTTGATTTATCATTAACTGAATGGGCATATCTATCTGTTTATTATTTATTCTGAGTGTCCAAAGAGAGGAAAGAACAACACAAGTCAAAAGGTCAATCTGATCATTAACGTTACAGAAACACATGTACAGGCGTTGGACAAAATCCTGTAAACACTTTGCTGCTTTGATATAAATCAATAAGAAATGCTACAGAGACAAATCTGTTTTATTTTCCAGACTCTTCCTCTTTACCAGTGAAATAACTTCAGCTGATGCTCCCCTCAGTGGCTTTTCAACATCAGTCACTACATACAGTCCATGTGAAATATATTTATAGGAATTTGTATGTTTAGTAAATATATGAAATATACAAGGCAAAGTGACTTTGAACCTATAACTGTGTCACAAAAGAAAACATGACTTTAACAACTTTATATGTAATCTGTGATCTTGTTTCCTCGAGGTCGGGGTTTTATCAGGTTGGATTTAGGGAGAAATGTCTCTTTAATGACTTAATCGCAGACGAGCTAAAAAAATCTGATTCAGTGAATCGTTTTAATGATCAAAATCACACACAGGTTCAAAATCCACCTTCAGATTTATTGATATAATAAAAAATGACAAATCTGTCGCAGCAGGTTTTATATTCTACACAGCATAAGAACATAACATCTTTCTCTGTAGGTCAGTTTCCTGTTTCTAATAGAGGTAATAGTATTTTACTTGATAATAAAATACTCTGTTGTTGCATAAAGTCTAGTAGTAGTAGCAGTCCAGTCTGCATGTTCTGTCCCAGATGCCCAATACTTATAATGGGTCTAGGAATAGTATATTGATGATATGAAATAATATAGAAAGATAATATGGTTTCCAGCAGGATAGTAGTGGGAGAGAATAGCGACTGTGTGTCACATATTAAGTTTGTTAGATATTAGTGCTGCGCTCGACAGCATTGACCATCACATCCAATTACAGAGACTGGA
>JBOFRC010000114.1:0-8198 GCA_051650825.1 Sarcina sp.
TATAGTGAAAATAAATTATAAAAAATTAAATGGTATGAATCCTATGACTCATACCATTTAAAAGAGTTATTTATATTTATAAGATTTATAAGCGAAAAAGATAAAAGTAACTAACATTATTCCTAAAATTATATAAATTCCATTAAAGTTCTTTTGCGTTGCACTATAGTAAATTACATATGCAAATAGCAAGACTATTTCTATCCCAATACTTCTACATAAATTTGAAGAGAGAGAATATTGCTTTTTTTTATTTTCTTCTGTAATTTTGAAAAGTGTATTATGGATTTCTGGATGTTTTGCTAATTTTAAAAATCCATAACTTATAAGTGCACCTATTAGAGCTAAAATTAGTATTAAATGTTTAGATCCGTATGATGTGATAAGTCCATTAGAATCAATATGGCTTGGAATTTTATAAGGTAAAAAAATCCATCCAAAAATAGTACCAACTATTAAAGTAATAATAAATAAAATTAAAAAAATATCTAATACTTTATAATTTTGTTTGATTTGCATAGAAACACCTCTTATATGCTCTATAATATTTCATTATATTATATTATATTTTCTGAGAAAAAATAGATAAATTCTAAAGATTTACAAATTATTTTAGTTGAATATTTTATTAGCTAAAATTGAGATATTATGTTAAAGTTAAAAAAATAGTTAAATACTATTTGAATAATCAAAAAATACTAACTATTAGATAAAATTAAAGTTAAGTGGCTAAAGACATTTAATTTATGAAAGGATGATGACAAAAGATGAGTAATTTAAGATATGAAATCACAGGACATGATATGCAAATGGTAGAAATACATTTAGACGCTAATCAATCAATTATTGCAGAAGCTGGAAGTATGCTTATGATGGAAGATAATATTTCTATGAATACTATTTTTGGTGATGGTTCAAAAACACATGGTGGATTATTTGGTTCATTAGTTGATGCAGGAAAGAGAGCGTTGACAGGAACAGGTCTTTTTATGACTTTATATAGAAATGAAGATTCTAATACTAGGAAGCTCATTTTAGCCCCTCCTTCAATTAGTAAAATTATAGAGTTAGATTTAGAACGATATAATGGAAATGTAATATGCCATAAAGAAGCTTTTATTTGTGCAGAACAAGGTACAAAAATAGATATATCATTTGTTAAAAGGTTTGGAGCAGGTTTATTTGCAGGCGAAGGTTTTATTCTTCAAAGTATGAAAGGAAATGGAATGGCATTTGTTCATGCATGTGGTAATGTTTTTAAGAAAGAATTAGGTGTTGGAGAAAGTATTAAAGTTGATTCAGGGAGCCTAGTTGCGATGACTGAGGGGATAGGATATGACATTGAGTATATAAGAGGTATTAGAAATAAATTATTTGGTGATGAAGGAATTTTCTTTATGAGACTTCAAGGACCAGGTACTGTATGGTTACAAACTTTACCTATGTATAAATTAGCTGCAACTATAAATATGTATAATGATGATGGTAGAAATAAATAAAAGTATATTTATAAGAGCAAATAAGGATAGTAAAATAGTTTAAAATAGAATTTAAAGACTTAATTTCTACTTTGAAAATTAAGTCTTTAAATCCGCTATGTTGAAATATATGGAGGAAAATTAGTATGATTATAGGGTCACAAAAGAAGATAAGATATATTTTTGGAGGAATTTCAATAGTTGCATCTGTAATAGGATTAATATTAAACATTATAGGGCATAATCCGATGATTTTTAGTATATTCTTTGTTGCATATTTATTATTTGGAGTATTTTTATTAATAGGTGGGATGAATAAAAAATAAAAATATCTAAAAAATAATTTATTCTTTACGATAATTTATTTTAGTTAGATGTATAATTTAGATTATATAACTTTATAAAATATTAAAGATAACAAATTTTGTTAAATTAATTTTAAACAATTTAAGGAATTTTAGAAAAGCCTTTCTTATTATGAAGAATTTTAGTTATAATACATAAGAAGGGCTACCTTAATAGTGTTATACAAGGAGTGAAAAAATGAGTGTTACAATAAAAGATGTGGCAAGAGAGGCGAGTGTATCACCATCAACTGTTTCAAGAGTTTTATCAAATAGTAGTTCAATAAGTGATGAGACTAAAAAAAGAGTTATGGAGGCTGTTGAAAAGCTTAATTATAAGCCTAATCTACTTGCGAGAAGTCTTGTTAGCAGAAGAAGAAGAATGATTGGTGTTGTAGTTCCTAACGATGGTAATGAAATTATGAGTAATAGTTTTTTTGTTTCTCTTATGAAAGGAATAAGCTTATGTGCTCAAAAAAATGGATATTATGTTAGTTATACTTTTAGTGATGATATAGAAGATGATTCAAAAGCAATAAAAGATATGAGTGAAAGTGGACTAGTTGATGGAATTTGTATTTTAAGATCAAAAGAAAATGACCTTATAGTTAAAGAACTTTCTAATAGAGAATTTCCATTTGTCATAATTGGTAAAGCTAATGAAAATAATAATATTTTATCTGTTGATAATGATAACTATAAAATAAGTTATAAAATAGTAGAAGAAATGTTGGAAAGTGGAAAAAGAAAAATTGCTTTTTTAGGTGCTAAAGAAAAATGGAGTGTTTCAAAAGAAAGATTAAAAGGGTATAAACTTGCTTTTGAATTAAATGGTTTTTCTGTTAAAGAAAATTATATTTTAATGGGTGCTACATATAGCCAATCGGTAGGGTATGAATTAGCAAAAAAATTGTATGAAACAGAAAGTAATATAGAAAGTATTTTTGCTGCTGATGATTTGCTTGCAATAGGTGCACTAGAATTCTTAGAAGATCATAATTTGCATAATGTTGATATAATAGGTTTTAATAATATACCATTATGTGAATATCAAAAAAGAAAATTATCAACTGTTGATATAAACTCAGATAAACTTGGGTTTAGTGCAGCTGAATTACTTATAGATTCACTAGAAGGAAAAGAAATTAAAGAAAAGCATAGAATAGTTAAATGTGAGATTATTAAAAGAGACACTCTTAATTAAGTTTTATAGAATTTGCCACTTTAAATTATATATATTAAGTTGGAAGTGAATTCACTTAATACCAAAACACAGAAGTTTATATGTTAAGATTTGCATTTGGATATTTAATAAAATGAGAAGCCTAGTAAAAGTTCTTTTATTATATGAATATTTTTATATCTATATGGGATAAAGAAGTTTTATATAATTTTTTATGTTTCTATATATTTGTCATAATTAAACAAACGTTTGCGTATAATTATTTAAATGAATAAATTTGATGTGTAAATTTAAAAAAATGTATAGAAATTTATAAAAAATGTATTGTAATTGGATAAAAATGGTGATATTATTAAATTATAAAGTGTTTGAAAACGTTTTTTCGCTATTTAAGACAAACGATTGCACAAACGAGAGGAATGATTTAAGGTGGAACAAATATGGTGGAAGGAAGCTGTAGGATATCAGATATATCCTAGAAGTTTTTATGATTCAAATGGAGATGGAATAGGTGATTTAAAAGGTATAACAGAAAAATTAGATTATATAAAAAGTATTGGTATAGATGTAATTTGGATATGTCCTATGTATAAATCTCCCAATGATGATAATGGCTATGATATAAGTGATTATAAAGATATAATGAGTGATTTTGGAAATATGGAAGATTTTGATGAATTGATGAATGAGGTTCATAAGAGGAAAATGAAACTTATAATTGATTTAGTAATAAATCATACTAGTGATGAACATCCTTGGTTTATAGAGTCAAGAAGTTCAAAAGATAGTCCTAAAAGAGATTGGTATATTTGGAGAGATGGAAAGAATGGGGTCGAGCCTAATAATTGGGAAAGTATATTTAAGGGCTCTGCTTGGGAGTATGATGAAAAGACTAAGGAGTATTTTTTACATTTATTCACAAAAAGGCAACCAGATCTTAATTGGGAAAATGAAGAGGTTAGAAGAGAACTTTATGATACTGTAAATTGGTGGCTTGATAAAGGTGTAGATGGATTTAGAGTTGATGCTATAAGTCATATTAAAAAAGAAGAAGGTCTAAAGGATATGCCAAATCCTTTGAATGAGAGATATGTTTCTTCTTTTGATAAACACATGAATATTGATGGAATTCATAAATTTTTAGATGAACTAAATAAAGAAACTTTTAGTAAATACGATATTATGACAGTTGGTGAAGCTAATGGAGTTAATGCGAAAGAAGCTGACCTTTGGGTTGGTAAAGACAAAGGCAAGTTTAATATGTTATTTCAGTTTGAGCATTTAAAACTTTGGGACTACGAAAATGATTTGAAATTTAGTGTTAAGGCATACAAAGATGTGCTGACAAAGTGGCAAAATGCATTAAGTGATGATGGGTGGAATGCTTTGTTTATAGAAAATCATGATATTCCAAGAGCTATTTCAACTTGGGGAAATGATAATGAATATAGAGAAGAATGTGCAAAAGCTTTTGCTATGTGTTATATGATGCAAAAAGGGACAGCTTTTATATATCAAGGGCAGGAAATAGGAATGACTAATGTTAAATTTTCTAATATAGAGGATTATGATGATGTTAAAGGTATTAATATCTATAAAGAGAAAATAGATGAAGGGGCTTCACATGATAATGCTATAGCCTATGTACATGCAATATCAAGAGATAATGCAAGGACACCAATGCAGTGGAATAGTAGTACAAATGCTGGATTTACACAAGGGAAACCTTGGATGAAAATAAATCCAAACTATAAAGAAATAAATGTTGATATAGAAGAAGAAAGAGAAGATTCCGTACTTAACTTCTATAAAAGACTTATAAGTATAAAGAAAAATAGTAAAACGTTACTTTATGGAAAATATGAGCTGATATTAGAAGAGGATGAAAGTATTTATGCTTATACACGAGAGTTTAAGGGTGAAAAATATTTTATAATTTGTAATTTAAGCGATCTAAATAGAAGCTTTAATTTTAATATAGAATTTACAAATGAGGAACTAGTTTTAGCTAACTATAAGAATATGAATTTTAAAACAAATGAAGAAATAGAATTACAACCTTGGGAATGCAGAATGTATAAAAAAAATAACTAAAATTTTTAAGATGAAAATTTTAGTAGGGTGAAAAGAAAAATATAAAATAGGGGGATTTAAAATGCAAGCTGTAAAGGAAAAAAGTAAATTATTTTCATTTGATTTTTGGCAAAAATTTGGGAAGGCATTATTAGTTGTTATAGCAGTAATGCCTGCTGCAGGACTTATGGTATCTCTTGGTAAGCTCATAGGAATGTATATTGATATACCTGCTATTAATACTATTGCAAGAGTAATTGAAGATTTAGGATGGGGAATTATAGGAAATCTTAATATTTTATTTGCTGTTGCAATAGGAGGAGCTTGGGCAAAAGAAAAGGCAGGAGGAGCATTTGCTGCACTTATATCATTTATTCTTATAAATAGAACTACAGGTGCTATTTTTGGAGTAAATTCAGGTATGCTAACAGATGCAAATGCAGTTGTACCTTCACTTTTTGGATCTGATTTAATAGTTAAGGATTACTTTACAAGTATTCTTGGAGCACCAGCTCTTAATATGGGAGTTTTCGTTGGAATTATAGCTGGTTTCCTTGGAGCAGTTTTATATAATAAATATTATAATTTTAATAAGTTACCTCAAAGTTTAGCATTCTTTAGTGGTAAAAGATTTGTGCCTTTTGTTGTTATAGTAGGTTCAGTTGTAGCAGCTGTAGTTCTTTCAATAGTTTGGCCTTTTGCACAACTTGGACTAAATTCATTTGGTAGATGGATAGCTGCATCACAAGATACAGCGCCTGTTGTAGCACCGTTTGTATATGGAACTCTTGAAAGGTTACTTTTACCATTTGGACTACATCATATGATTACAGTTCCAATAAACTATACAGAACTAGGTGGAATGTATCAAATAGCAACAGGAGCAGCCGCTGGAACTATAGTTGCAGGACAAGACCCTTTATGGCTTGCATGGATAAGTGATCTTATCAATTTTAAAGGTGCAGGTGATATGAATGCCTATAATCAATTATTAACTACTATCACACCAGCAAGATTTAAAGCTGGACAGGTTATATTATCTACAGCATCTTTAGCAGGGGTTACTCTTGCTATGTACAAAAATGTAGATAAAGACAAGAAAAAGAAATATAAGACAATCTTTTTAACAGCTATACTTGCAGTTGTTTTAACTGGTGTAACAGAACCTATTGAATTTATGTTTATGTTTATATCACCAATACTTTATGTAATATATGCAGTGTTAACAGGACTAGCTTTTGCTCTAGCTGATATTATAAGTCTTAGAGTTCATGCTTTTGGATTTATAGAGTTCTTAACTAGAACACCTATGATGGTAAATGCAGGACTAATAATGGATTTAGTGAATTTTGCAATTTCATGTGTAGCATTCTTTGGATTAAATTTTGTTGTATTTAGTTTTGTTATTAAGAAGTTTAATATACCAACACCAGGAAGAAAAGGTAATTATATTGAAGATGATAATGAAAATAAAGAAGTTAAAGAGGTTCAAGAGGTTAAGGGAAATGAAAAAGCTACTAAGATTATAGAGCTTTTAGGTGGAAAGTCTAATATAGTTGATGTTGATTGTTGTATGACAAGACTTAGAGTAACTGTTAAAGATTCAACTTTAGTTGGTGATGAAGCTAAGTGGAAAAAGACAGGAGCTATAGGACTTATAGTGAAAGATAAAGGAATTCAAGCAGTATATGGACCTAAGGTTGAAGGAATTAAATTGGAGGTTCAAGACGTGTTAGGAGAATAGTTCATGAAAATATTAACTTTAAATTGTCATTCTTGGCAAGAGGAAAAACAAATTGAAAAAATAAAATATCTAGCTAAGATAATTAGTGAAAAAGGATATGATATTATTGCACTACAAGAAGTTAGTCAAAGTATAGAAGCTGCTTATATACATTCAGAAACTACATTAAAAGAGGATAACTTTTTAGTTATCCTCATTTCTGAATTGCGAAAGCTTAGGTGTAATGACTATGATTTTTATTGGAGCTATGGAAAGGTAGGATATGATACTTTTGAAGAAGGCCTTGGAATATTGACTAAATATAAAATATTAGAAAATAAGTCAGAGTATATGTCTATTTCAAATGATATTAAAAACTGGAAAAGTAGAAAAGTAATTAAAACAAAAGTTGATTATAATGGTAAAGAAATAAGTATATGTTCTTGCCACTTAGGGTGGTGGGTTGATAAGGAGGAGCCTTTTAAAAATCAGGTTGATAATTTAATTAACTTTACGAAAAATGAAGATTGTATAATACTTGGAGACTTCAATAATGATGCTAATATTAGAAATGAAGGTTATGACTATCTAAAAGATAAAGGACTAATAGACACCTATGAAATAGCAAAGTCTAAAGATTTAGGATTAACTGTTGGTGGAAAAATTGATGGCTGGAATGATGAACTAGAAAAGAGACTAGATATAATATTTACTAATTTTAAAGTCAATGTTGAAAGTTCTAATGTTGTTTTTAATGGAAAAAATAAGGATATAATTTCAGATCATTATGGTGTGCAAGTGGAGCTTGAAATATAAAAAATAGGAAAAGACGTGGTTTTAATAACTGCGTTTTTTTGTTGAAAAAAGTAAATATGAAATAAATTTTATTTATATAATAGTTATTAATATTTTTGATAAAATAATCATTATGAATAAATTTATAATAGTATAATTATAATTTACTAGATAGAAAATAAAGTTTTAAAAAGTAGGGGTTAAAGGATGAATAAGATATTGATTTTAGGAGCTAGTGGATTAGTTGGAAATGCTATAGTTAAAGAATTAAATAATAATTTTATAGTTTATGGAACTTATTATTCGAAATTTATAAAGTGCCTAGATAAAACAAAACAAATAAAATTTGATTTAAATGAGTTTTATAAAATTCTAGATATACTTAAAATTATAAATCCAGATATAATAATTTCTTCATTATGTGGTGATTATGATAAGCAATTATTATTATATAAAGAATTAGAAAGTTATTTAGAAAAAACAAATAAAAAATTTATTTTATGTTCGAGCGCTAATGTTTATGATAATGATTTAAGTAAAATACATTTTGAAAATGATGAGGTTAATTCTAACAGTGATTATGGTTATTTTAAAATAAGATG
>JBOFRC010000115.1:0-9598 GCA_051650825.1 Sarcina sp.
GATTTAAAAAAATATAAATATAGGGATGAATAATTTATTCATCCTTATATCCATTATCTATACTATTCTCTTTATTTTAACTTAATGAAATATATATATTTGTTGCTTCTATTAGAGTTGGTAAACCACCTCCTGATGAAGTATTCATTGAAGCATCCCTTGTTGCTAGACCAACTTTACCCTCTACTGATAGTCCTTTCTTTTTTTGGAATTTTATAACCTGTTCTTCTGTAGAATAACCATATATTCGATCTTCACTACCTACACTGAAACCAATAGTTATTGAATTTGATGTTCTTGAGTATTCTACTGCAATTCCTTTTGATTTAAGAATATCCCCGAGTCTTCTTGATATTTCTAATACAACTTTTGTTTCTTTACATCATTAATACGCTAATAGCTAAAGCACCCATTTTTTTAAAATCCCCAAACTAACCTCTCCCCTTATACTCACTATTTTTCATTTCAATATTAAAGACGTTAATCTTTATAAATATCTTTCAAGCAAAATAAATATCCTATGGATAACATTTCAAAAAGTTATCCACAGGATATATTCATTTCAATACTTATTAAACTCTAAAAAACAGCAACGCTACTATTAGTGTCATTGCTTGTTAAGTTACAATTCTTAACTCTAGTAATTCCCATATCTTTTATTTATATGTTTTCATTTTCTCTAATCCCTGCTCAATCCAATTACATCCACCATCTAATAGACCATCTTTAATAGAAGTAGCTTCTTCATAAAATACCACATTCAATCTATATTCTAAAAGGGAATCAACACCTCGAAGATAAGCAAATGTACCTGATGGAGAATTCATAAAAGCTATCATCAAATAGTTTAAAATATAGTTATACTCAAATATTTCTTTAGGAGAATTTAACTGTTTAATATTCTCCGTATTATCTATTAAATAATTTAATAATCTAAATTTAACCTCATTATTTGAATTCATACCCAACCCATCTAATTTAGCAATAACTGTAACACAGTTTAACATATATCTTATGTCTTCACCATTACGAGGGATCCCGGCCAAATTATAATCAAAATTAGAAGCTAGCTCCCCAATAAATTTAGCTCTACTTAAAATTATATTAGGATTTGAAATACTTTCATCTAACTTTATATCAACAAATTCTTCCCTATATCCTATATATGGATCTACTTTTAAAATATTTTCTATATCTTTAAAGCTATTAATATTATTAAGTAATGTCATATCAAAATTTTCAATCTCGTCAAAACCATTTACGGACTTATCTTCATTTAAAGCAAATTTAAAATTACTAATTTGATTATCACCTATTAAGTTTGGTACATTAATGTACTGTTCTTTACTATCCTTATATAAGTAGAATTCACCCTCTTGGTTATTTCCTTTAGCTTTTTCACTTACAATTTTTTTTTGTTCCTCATTTACATTTCCCCTATTACATCCCAAAATTACTATGGGTATAGTGCAAATTATACTTACTATTAATAATTTTTTTTTCATAAATTCCTCCACCAACAAAGTATTTAATATTTTAATTATAATACTTTAATAATCTTAAAATATTGAAGATGAAGAAAATTAATAAAATTAATATTAATTCTATTTTAAATCATATATTTATTTTAAAATAAAGCTTTTTCAACTTCTTTAAATACACCTTCTAAAAACTGTCTAAACTTAATAAATGCTATATCAATAACCTCTCCAAATAATGTAGTGAAAATAAGATTTATAAGTATACTCAGAAGTGCTAATACCCCTGTTAATAGCACCTCCCGAGAAACCTACTAAAGCACCTATTATAGCAATTATAACAGATGTTAAACTTGCTATAGATACAGCTTTTACAACTTCGTGTGCAAAACTTTTCACTACAATATCAATTACATAACCCCAGTCAATAGCTATATTCTTTTCATTATAATTCTCTATATAAGAAAATGCTTTCTCTACAGCAGTAATTGATGCTCCTAAATAAACTAATTTATCTTTAAGCCCAGTACCTGTAGATTTGAATGATGTATATTTGGACTTAGGTGTCATATTTTCAGGCTTTATTTTATAGTATTTTTTATTCTTACGACTTCTAAGATACATATTTAAATCTTTTCTTAAAATTTCATTTGTTAAATCTGCGTTTGTTTTATGATAAGCTGTAAACAAATCTTAAAAAACTAAAAAAGGGGTAAATAACAATAGTTCTTGCCCAAGTATAGGTACAAAAAAATGAGTATACAAAAAAAGGCATTCCCATTGCTAGTATAATAGCTTCTGATTTTCCTGATGTTTCAAAAAAATGAAAACGGCGCATAAATAAATATATTTAGCATCATACCACATAAAATAAATATATAGCCAACTACTAATTTAATAAATTTCATAAAATTCTCCATTTAAATTTTTTTGGCGGTAATTAAATATAAAAACTATATTTTCTATTCATACTTTTTCAAAAACTCCTTAATTGTAGTTGTTTGCTCTATATAATCGTTTATTGCATTTTCTACAATTAAATCTATATGATTTGTTCTTCCACTTATATAAGTCTTTCCTACTTCTAAGTAGCTTAAAATAATATCTTTTTCCTTTTCAGAAAACTCTTCAGTGTTTCTGTAATAGTAATATAAAAGTTGTGTCACATAGTTATACCAATATAAACTATCATCTTTACTTGCAATCTTTTTATCTATCTCTTCAACACTTCCAAAATCAGCACATTCCTCTAATAACTTCAAAGCTAAATCCCTGTTCAAATGTGGTCCTAATGAATCTACTGCATCAATTACTACCATGTAATTATAATTGCTATCTTTTATTTCTGGATCACTAAAATACTTCTCCGCTAAATATTTTGCTCTACCTACAACTTCATCAATTGATTCTTCTGTTATTGCTTCTTTTTTTATTTTTGCAGCTCTTTCCCGCCTATACTCTTCATTAAACATAGCTCTTTGAAATAGATCTTTAAATTTCTCATCACCTACGTCTTCTAATCCAAGTCTTTTATCTAACTCTTCATATTTCATCTGTTCTTCCATTTGCATTACTCTATCTGATTTTACTGGTGTATCACTACATCCTATAAAAAAAACTACTACGCCGAATAGTACTACTCCTAATATTGCTTTTTTATTCACATACACCACTCCTTTTTTTTGATTATAATATAAAAACGGTAAAACTTTTACTGAGTTTACCGTTTTTTAATTTATTATTAATGAAGTAAATCTATTATATAATTTTCAAATTGTAAACTTTACATCTTACGATATCAAAAAAAAGAGATGGTTATACCTAAATGATATAACCATCTCTAATATATTAACTTCTAAATAAAGCCTCTTCTCTATTAAACATATGTCTTGCAAGAAGTATCGCAAGAATTATATAAATTACAGACCAAACAAATGTAAGAGTTAAATGCATTGGATCATAAATTCCAAATATAGCTTCCTTCATTACAAGAACTGCATTAAGTATTGGAATATTATAAAGTAATATTGATGTTCCACTTGCATCTAAATACATTGTTCCATATGAAATTATCATTGGAGCAAATGTTAAGAATCCTAAATATGTTTGAGCTTCTTTAAATGATTTAGCATATACACTTATTGCAAGTTGTAATGCACTGAAACTGAATGTTATAAGTATAGCTAAAATAACAACTATAGCTATTGCTTCTGGTTGTATAACTATTCCACCAGTCATAAGTAAACTATTTGGAATAATCATGGACACCACGAGCCCTATAAATCCAGATAAGGTTGAGAGTATCCCCATTAGTGTTATTGCCATAAGCTTTCCTACTAATATAGATGACCTACTCGCTCTTGTACTTAAAAGTGGTTCAAGAGAACCTCTTTCTTTTTCTCCAGCAGCTAAATCTGTTGCTGCTGCTGCTCCACCTTGTGCTGCATATATTAAAACAAACATAGGTAAAAGCATTGCTACAAGTTGTAGTGCATGAGCTTCTGAATCACTCTTAACTCCTATTCCTACTGAATTAACATTAATAGGCGTTAGTACACTTTCCTTCACTCCAAGCCCTTTAAGTCTTTCATTTACAGTATCTTGGTTATATTGATTTATAATGCCATCAACAGTAGCAAGAGCTATTTGAGATTTTTGACTAGTATTATCATAATAAATACTTAAATTAGCTGTACCTTCTTTACTTTGTAATGTACTATCAAAATTCTGTGGTACATCTACATATAGATATATCTCTTGATTTTGAAGTGCTTGTTCTGGATTACTAGTGTTTATAACTTCAACATTTGGTTGTTGTTTTAAAACCTGCTCTATAGCAGAATTTTGCTGACCAACAAATGCAATTTTCAATCCATCTTTAACAGCATTACTATTACTAGATGCAGAGCCACCTAAGATAAACATCATAACTGGTAATAAAAATATTGGTAAAATAACAGCACTTAAAAAAGATTTTCTATCCCTAAATAAGTCTGTCATTTCTTTTTTGAAGACAAGCCATATCATATTAGACATCAGACTCACCTCCAATTAATTTAATAAATAGTTCTTCTAAATCTTGCTCATCATACTTATCCTTAAGTCCTTGAATAGTCCCTACATCAACAATTTGACCTTTATTGATAATAGCAACTCTATCACAAAGCTTCTCAACCTCATACATACTATGACTTGATAAAATAACAGCTTTATTTTCAGATTTACAATTTAAAATAAATTTTTGAACAGAACGAGTTGCTGAAACATCAAGTCCTGTACTTGGCTCATCAAAAAGCATAACTTTAGGATTATGAACTATACTTCTAGCTATAGAAACCTTTTGTTTCATCCCTCTTGAAAACTTTCCAGCTCTTTTATCAATGTATTCTTCCATTCCAAATTGCTCAACAAGCTTTGCTATATTTTCAGTCGCTTCTTCCTTTGAAAGCCCCGCAAGTTGCGCAAAGTACATTATATTTTCTCTAGCAGTAAGTCTATCATAAATCCCAACTTCTCCCCCAAACAAAATACCAATGCTTCTTCTTACTTTTGCTGGCTCCTTATTAATATCAAATCCATCAACTAATGCAGTTCCTGCCGTTGATTTAAGCATTGTAGCTATCATTCTAAGTGTCGTAGTTTTCCCAGCACCATTTTCACCTAATAATCCTAAGATTTCACCCTCTTTAACATCAAAGGTTACTTCTTTAACAGCAGTAAAGCCTTTGAAAACCTTAGTTAATCCCTTTACTTCTAAGCTCATAAATTTCTCCTTCTAATTTGTTACTTGTTTAAAATAAACTTTTCTATAACTAATGCTACACCATCCTCATCATTTGTTTTAGTTTCATAATTTGCAACATCTTTTATTATTTGATTAGCGTTCCCCATAGCAACACCAAGACCAGCAAATTTAATCATTTCAAAATCATTTTGCTCGTCACCAATTGCTATTACTTCTTCTTGCTTTACGCCAAGCTTATGTGCTAATTCTTTTAATCCTATCCCTTTATTGCAGTTCTTATTCATTATTTCTAGACACATTGGTAAACTCTTAACCATTGTATAATCTCTAGAAAACTCTTCAGGAATTAATTTTATTTTACTATCAATAAAGGCAGGTTCTCCCATAAGCAACACTTTCATTATATCATCATCTTCAGAAATATCCTTATAAGATTCTAAAATTTTAACAGGAGTTCCAACATGTACCCTTTCAAACTCTGTAAACTCATTATCTTCTATGGCTAAACACTCATCTAAAGTATATGCTTGTATTTTTAAATTTAATTCCTGACTTAAGTCATAAATTCTATGTAAATCTTTTCCTTTTAAACCTAGACTAGTAACAGCCTTCCCTGTATATGAATCGTATGCTGCTCCACCATTCATAGCTAGAGTATATTGTCCTTGTACATTAAGCCCTAAATCTTTTAAATGACTTTCTATTCCAACATATCCTCTTCCAGTTGCAATGACAACCATAGCCCCTGCCTTTACGGCATCTGTTATAGCCTTTCTATTTCTTTGTGATATTTGTTTCTCACTATTAAGTAATGTTCCATCCATATCTATTGCTACTAATTTATACATTTGTATCTCTCCTAACCCATCTTCTAAAATTTTTAAAACTTTTACGTACTTATTTTAAACCTCAATAATTTGTATGTTTTTTAGACATCATTTGAATTAAATCTTACTACTTAGTCTAAATAGACCTTATTTGATTATAAGCTTATTTTTGTTATTATTCATATCTCATTATATAAAAATTAGGTATTAAAAATATGAAGTTACTAAGCATTTAATACGAATTTTTCTAAAGCGTTAGCAACCCCTTCTTCATTATTACTTTCAGTTACAAAATCAGAAATTTCTTTTATCCTTGGAATAGCATTTTCCATAGCGATACCAAAACCAGCGCAATTAATCATTTCAAAATCATTCATAGCATCTCCAAAAGCTATAACCTCATCATCTTTTATCCCCAATCTATTGCAAAGAAACTTAATAGCATTAGCTTTATTAGCACTTTTATTTAAAATTTCTATCATATAAGGAAGACTTCTAACAACAGAAAAATTCTTAGAATACTTCTTATATAAATACTCATGATATTTGTCTAAAAATTCCTTATCTTCTACTATTAAAATTTTTATAAGTGACTCTTCATCATCTAACTCTTCAAATTCAACTATATCAATTTTAGTTCCTAAATCCCTTTTTTCTAAATCCGTAAACTTATTTTCACTTCTAGTTATAAGAGAATCTAACCTGTATCCATATACTTTAATCCCAAACCAATCACAATCCACAGTAGCTCTTTTTAAATCCCTAATAAATACCCCTGCTTCCTCTATGACTTTTTCACTTCCACAATCGTAAATAGCTGCCCCATTACATGTAACCGCATAATTCCCTCTACTTAACAACCCTAACTGTTTTAGATATTTTCTTATTCCATCAAAGCTTCTTCCTGTTGATATAATAACCTTTATACCCTTTCTTCTAACATTTCGAATAATTTGTTCCGACCTTTTCGAAATTTCAGAATCCCTATTTAAAAGCGTACCATCCATATCAATAGCTATTAATTTATACATATCATATCCCCCTATATCAATATCAATAAAAATTAAATAAAAAACGACTACCATTATGATAGTCGTTTTTTTAAACACACACTTAAATTATTTAAGCATTTCTACTATTTCGTCTACTTTCTTTGCTCCAAAGTATAACTTTTCATTATCTACAATAATTGCAGGTACACTCATTACATTAAATTCTTCTTTAATTTCTGGGAATAGAGCTATATCTAACATTTCAACTTCTATGTTTTCATTTTCTATTCCTATTCTTTGAGCCCCAACAACAACTTCTGGGCATAAATGACAAGCAAGTGAAACAGCTACTTTAACATTAACTTTTTTATTTAAAGCTTTAATATCTGCTAAAACTTTTTCATCTATAGCTTGACCTGGACCTGCTAAATTATATATAGCAAGTAAGAATGAATTAAGTTCATGACCACCTGGTACTGCGTGGAATTTAATCCCTCTATAAATTCCATCTTTATCTAAGAAGGCTACTACTGGGAATTTGTTAGCATTAATCTTAGCTTCAATCTCCTTATTTTCACCTTTTATATATATTTGTGCATTAAGCTTATCTCCTAAATCTGCCACATCTAATACTAAATCTCTAAGCTCTAAAGACTTAGCATCACTTTCATCAACTATTGATACTAATGTAACTTCATTTTCCATTCTATCTAAAACTGATTTAATTTGTCCTCTTAACGCATCATTTAATAATGCACTTCTTCCTGTGCCCTTAACAGTAGAAACTTCTGGCTTTTTAACTTCCCTTTTTACGAACTCTCTCTCTTCTTCCTTAATTCCTAATCTTTCCTTAAGTTCCATAACATATCTCTCTGCATCTGTAGCCGCAATAGCACCATCTGCAACAGCAGTAACTATTTGTCTTAAGTTTTTAATTCTTAAATCTCCTGCTGCATAAACCCCCGCAACATTAGTTCTCATATCATTATCAGTAACTACATATCCTCTATCAAGTTCAATTTTCCCTTCAAAAAGCTCAGTTGCTGGCGCATATCCAACAAATATAAACATACCAAAGCTTCCATCTTTAGCATCAGCAAAATGTTCAAAAGTTTCGCCTGTTACATTATTTACAAATTTAGCTCTACTAAGCATTTGTTCCCCATCAATTTCAACAACCTCTGTATTGAATTTAACTTCAACTTTAGGATGAGAAAGCACCTTATCAGCTATTGATTTAGCACAAGTAAACTCTGGCTCTCTAGCTATTATTGTAACTTTTCTAGCATATTTTGTAAGGAACATAGCTTCCTCAGCAGCTGCAAACCCTGCACCTACAACAAATACTTCTAGTCCTTCAAAGAACTGCCCATCACAAGTTGCACAGTAGGCAACCCCTCTACCTGTAAATTCTTTTTCTCCTTTGAATCCAAGTTTTCTTGGTGAAGCTCCTGTTGCTATTAAAATAGCTCTAGTCTCTAGCTCTCCTGCTGAAGTTTTAAGAACTTTAACATCACCATCTAGTTTAACCTCTAAAACCTCTGCTGATTTAAACTCTGCTCCAAAATCTTCTGCATGAAGTCTCATATCTTCCATCAATGCTGGTCCTGTTGTTTCCCTAATCCCTGGATAGTTAACTATTTCTGCTGTTGTAGTAACTTGTCCACCAAATCTTTCTTTTTCTATTATAAGAGTTTTCATTTTAGCTCTTCCTGCATAAACACCTGCTGATAAAGCTGCTGGCCCTCCTCCTATAATAACTAAATCATATATTTTACTCATACTTTTTCCTCCTAATCACTTAACTTTAATTCAAAACACCAATAAAAATTTAAAAGTAACAGTAAATCCTTACTGCTATTTTGAACTAAAACTTCTTTATTAAAAGGATGCCGAAAAATCAGCATCCTCATATATTTGAATATTATAAGATTATTTCTAATCTATAGATTATAGTTTACCTACTAAATCAAGACTTGGTACTAATGTATCCTCACCTGGTTGCCATTTAGCTGGACATACTTGATCTCCATGCTCTGCTACGAATTGAGCTGATTGAACTTTTCTTAATAAGTCTTTAGCATCTCTTCCGATTCCTAAATCATTAACTTCGTAAGCTCTTATTTCTCCTTCTGGATTTAAGATAAATGTTCCTCTTAAAGCAAGACCTTCATCTTCTATCATAACGTCGAAATCTCTAGCGATTGCTCCTGTTGGATCTGCTAACATTGGGTATGTTATTTTAGCTATTTTTTCTGAAGCATCAGCCCAAGCTTTGTGTACGAAGTGTGTATCACATGATACTGAGTAAATTTCGCATCCGATTTTTTTGAACTCTTCATAGTTATCTTGTAAATCCTCTAACTCTGTTGGACAAACAAATGAAAAATCTGCTGGATAGAATACGATTGCTGACCAATGTCCTTTTACATCCTCTAATGTTACTTCTTTAAACTCACCTGTTTGATAAGCTTGTACTTTAAAATCTGAAACCTTTTTATTTATTAATGACATAATCTTGTACCTCCTAGTATCTGCTTTCTATATTTTTAAATT
>JBOFRC010000116.1:0-10260 GCA_051650825.1 Sarcina sp.
CCTTTATCTTTTCCGGTGCCCCCAAGAGTAACCCCATGATAAATTGTAACATTATCACCAATTTCAGCTGTTTCACCAATAACGACTCCCATCCCATGATCTATAAAAATCCCTTTACCAATCTTAGCTCCAGGATGAATTTCTATTCCAGTAAAAAATCTTGAAATTTGAGAAATTAATCTAGATAAAAAAAACATATTCCTTTTATATAATTTATGAGCTAATCGATGATTCATAATAGCATGGACACCTGGATATAAAAATAAAACTTCCATCTTCGACCTTGCTGCTGGATCATTTTTTAAAACGCTATTTACATCAGCTTTTAAATTTTCAAACAAACTATTTCACCACCTATCATTTTAATTAGCACCTAAATTTACTGTCTTTTACAAATCACCATACTATAATTGAACATTATAAAATTTCAGATAGAATAAAACTCCTATCTGAAATTAATATTTAATATAAATTAAATTTCAGTATTTAGTTTTCTATTTAGATAGCTTATTCATATAACCCTACTGAAAAATATTTTTCTCCCCCATCCGGAGCTATAACAACAACTTTTTTACCACTTTCCAAATATTTTGCAACATTAATTCCAGCTTTTATTGCTGCTCCTGATGATATACCAACTAAAATACCTTCTGCCTTTGCAAATTCTCTAGCACAATCGTATGCTTCCTCATTACTGATCATGACTATATCATCAATAACATCTTCTAAATATATATCTGGGACAAAACCAGCTCCTATTCCCTGTATTTTATGTGGTCCTGGCTCTCTTCCAGATAATACTGCAGATGCTAAAGGTTCTACAGCAATAACCCTTATATTATTATTATATTCCTTAAGTCTTTTTCCGATACCACTTATAGTCCCTCCAGTTCCAACTCCAGCAATCACAACATCAACATCTGGAATATCTTTAATAATTTCCTCTGCTGTTGTTTCATAGTGCTTGTTAGAATTTCCAACATTCTTAAATTGTTGTGGTAAAAAATATCCTTCTTTTTCGGAAAGTTCAGTAGCTAATTCTATAGCACCTTTCATACCTTTGGCTGCTGGTGTAAGAATTAGTTTTGCTCCATAAGCTTTTATCGCTTCTCTTCTTTCTTTACTCATACTCTCTGGCATAACAATAATAACTTTATACCCTTTTAAAGCACCAATCATAGCAAATGCTATACCTGTATTACCACTAGTTGGTTCTATTATAGTATCACCAAATTTAATTATTCCCTCTTTTTCCGCCTTCTCTACCATGCCTAGCACAGCTCTATCTTTAACGCTTCCGGTTGCATTAAACTTTTCTAATTTAACGTATAATTCCCCTTTATTATCTCCAACTAATGAATTTACCTTTAGTAATGGTGTTTGTCCTACTAATTCAATTGCGCTATTAAATATCATAATATTTAGCCCCCTTTAAATTTTAATTTATCATTTGTATCAAAATAAAAAAAATCGCCTCTAAATTTAATTTAGAGGCGATTTCAACCGCGGTTCCACTCTATTTAAATATATCTAATGATATATTAATCTCAAATTCTAGCACTAACATGCTATATCAATATAACGGTTGATCCCGTATAGTCTTACTAAATTCAGACTTAAACTCCAAAGTGCACTTCATATAACCTAATAGTAAAGGGTTCTCAGCTCTCCCTTTTCTCTGTAACATTAGCAAACTACTTTGTCTATCATAAAATCGATAGAATTATATTACTCTACTTTTTCATAGTGTTTTACCTATATTCTGATACAAATCCTTTTAATTTAATTATATGATATTATTTTGAATTTGCAACTATAAAAATTTTTTTATTTACTTTTTTTGTGACTTGGAGCATATATTTCATCTATTATATCATACATTAAAACAGCACCTACTAAAATTTGTTCTTCATCTACTACAGGTGTTGATATTAATGCATATTTTTCAACAAATTCTGCTGCAACTTTAATATCATCTTTGTAAGATATTGAAATTGGGTTATCTTCCATAATTTCTATAAGCTTTAAATCATTTGAATTTATCAAAAGCTTTGTAGTCTCTACATATCCAACAAGCTTTCCCTTTCTATCTGTAATATAAATATTATATAATCCCTCTTCCTCGGGTTCTGTTTCTTTTATTAAAGAAAGAAGTTCTCCAACTGTCATATCACCATAATTTATAGAAATATAGTCAGTATTCATTATACTTCCTATACTTTTATCGTCATAAGCTAGTAATTCTTCTATTTCCTGTGCATCTTCTCTTTCTATATTAACCAGTACTTTTTCTCTATTTTCTTCATTTAAATCATCTAATATATCTGCAATTTCATCATTTGGAATATTATCAAATAATTCTGCTGTTTTAATATCCGATAATTCTTTTAGCAAACTTCCTTGAAGTTCTGGCTCTGCCTCTTCAAACGTATCTGCTGCAAGTTCTTCATCAAGACTTTCAAATATACTTTTTCTTTCTTTTTCATCAAGTGCTTCTAATATATCCGCAATATCTGCTGGATGTAACTCTTGTATTTTTTTATATGGTAAACCAATTTGTATGCTTCCTGTAGATGTATCTAAAGCCTCTACATCATCCCACATTATAGCTCTTTCTTCAAATTCTTTTTTAAAAATCATACTAAGCACTTTACCAAGCCCTTCAAACCCTTTCCTTCTATATCTAACAAATTTTCCAGTTTCGACAGCTAATACTCTATAATCAGTTTTTATTTTTGCTATTCTTAAATCTTCAACTCTTACAACTTTTCTTCCATTAATATCTACTATTTTTTTATCTAAAATATCTCTAGTTAATAAATAATTATAGTTTCTAGGAAGTATTTCTCTACTTCCTGTAGATTCTATCTTTATTTTGCCATTATCCTCTTGCACAAAAACTATACTTTTAAATTCATAATCTATTAATCCATTATCATTTTTTACTTTATAACCAACAATTTTAGGGTATCCTTCATTAATGCTAATATAAACATCCTTAAGTATTCCCATTACATCATTATATTCATCATAAATTCTTTTATTCAAAATCGAACTATAAAGAAAAAAACTCAACTTTTTACTCATTACCTAATCTATTATTGTTGTCATAACTTAAAAAAAGCTCTATAAATTCTCAACTATTTTTAGTTAATTTAATATAGATAATTGACAACATCCTCCTTGCTATTATTTTTTTATCTTATAAATATATTTACGATATAATAATATATTATACGTTCAATATATTCCCAAAACTTTATTTAAAACAAATTGTTTTTAAATTATTTTTATATTTAATAATTTTTACATCTTTTATTTTCATAATCTAAAAAAAAGTCTTTCTCATAGATGTTTATCTATAAGAAAGGCTTTTAATACCATAAGCAATATTACACATTAATACTATGTCACTTATAATCGCATAGTTGAAATAATTATCTAAGGCAATCATCATAAAATTTTCTACAATTAAAATACTTATTAAAATAAAAATAAATAATATTCCCGTCATATTACTAGATTTATTTTGTTTAAGTCGGCTTATAATAAAACAAAATATTAAAAAAATACAGATATAAAAAATTTTAAATAATATCTGGTTTCTCATTTCAAAATAATATCCAAAATTTACATCTAAGTTAAATTTACCTTGTAATAGTGCTATACATACGCCATATAAGCCAATTATTATATAGAATAATTTACTAATATTATTAAATTTAACTTTATCACTTCTCCAATAGATATAAAATAATGTTATTATCGCTATCGAAATATATATAATATCTAAGTTAACAATGTATTTCGCCATGTTTGGTAAAATAATATTATCTGAATAACCTAAAACTATTATATAAATAGCCCGTAAAATTGCTAAAATAGAAATACCTCTTAATGTTAATTTTATTTTCTTTGGTAACTGCTTTCTAAAAAAGTTAGTTAAATAAAAAATAATTATAAGTAGAAACAAGAAGTAATATGAAAACGCTAATATCAAACCCATACCTCCTCATTATTAAATTTACTTATAATTATTACAACAATTTCTATTTTATTCCTAAAACTTTAATTCCACCTTTTATGCATCTAACGTGCAATGGGAAATCTGGTCCCTTTTCGCCATCTATATCTGTAACTATATCTTCTGAAGATTCAATCGTTATGTCATCAGTCTTAAAATATTCTACTCTTGGATCATTTAATATCTCACCTTTTAACACTCTAATAAATAAATGAATAACTTCTGGAACACTAACAGCTTTGAATACTATTATATCTAATAATCCATCATCAGCTTTAGCTTCAGTTGCAAGTTTAAAATTCCCCGCTGTTTGGCCATTAAAAGCAAGCATTAGGTACATTTGAATTTCTTCAACTTCATCTCCCTTAAGTATTTTCATATTTAATTTTCTAAAGTTTGGTATCTGCTCTAACCCCTTTAAATAATAAGCTAATTTACCAATAGTGTTTTTGAGATTAACATCTGTTTTTTGTGAAACATCAGTAAATAATCCTGTTGATAAAACATTAACAAAATATTTATTATTTACCATCCCAAGATCTACCGCTTTTGGTTCTGATCCTATTATCTGCTCTAAACATTTATGTATATCTGCTGGTAATCCCAAAAATTTAGCAAAATCATTAGCTGTCCCTACTGGCAATATGCCTATTGGCAAATCTAGTCCTTTAGCTTTCATAGCATTAACAACAGAATCTACTGTTCCATCACCACCTGCTAAAAGAATATAATCATAAGTATCATCTATATCCTCAAAAGCCTCATCAACTCCATGTCCTTTAGTTATTCTAAAAGGAACTACTATAAATCCCTTATCTTGGTGCATTTTTATTACATTATCTAAATGAGCTAATATCGCATTTTCACCTGAGTAGGGGTTATAAATAAACTTTACTTTTTTCAACTTTTACCTCCACATACAAAAAAATAGTATTAACATCTCATTAATACCTTATAAGATTTCTTCATAATTCATTAATATTGGTTAAATTATACCATTTAATTTATCTATTGTCGACTTTACACAATTTACCCTTACTGATATAATTTAATAGACTATTTTCATAGTTCTCATATTAATGACACTAGATTTTTTTATAATTTAACATAGAATATCTTCTAATGTTATTATTTTATTTAAAAATCAATAGTATAATTAATAATAAGATAACTATGTTTTCAAAAAACTAGGAGTGATTTGGTATGAAGAAAAGTTGTATACCTAATATATTCACATTCATAAATTTGGGATGTGGTATACTTTCTTTGTTAGCAACATTTAATCAGAAATTTATATTAGCAGCAGTCCTAATAATTATAGCTGCTATAGTTGATAGATATGATGGAAGAATCGCTAGATATCTAAATGTATCAAGTGAACTTGGAAAAGAGTTAGATTCACTTGCTGATTTAGTATCATTTGGTGTAGCACCTGCTATTCTTTGCTTCATTTTATTTAACTTTGAAACTTTTATAGGATTTGGAATACTAGGCTACGCAATATTATTAACTTTTCCAATTTGTGGAGCATTTAGACTTGCTAGGTATAATGTAACTGAATTTGACGGAGATTTTAGAGGGGTTCCTATTACTGTTGCTGGTGTAGCAATGGCAATATACGCTTTATTAACAGCAGGATTTAACTTTTTAAATCCATATATTCCTTTTATACTTCTGATAATATTTGCATATCTTATGGTAAGTAATATAAAACTTAAAAAACTATAGAAAAATAAGCCATTTAATTGTAAGATGGCTTATTTTTTATTCCTCTTCTCTTGTACTATTTTGAAAATTAAGTTCATTATCTATCTCTGTAAATATAATATCCTTACTTATCTCTACTTGTAGTAAAGTACTCTTTAACTTAATATACTCAATATAATTACATTGTATTGCATCTAATGTATCTACAAGACAATCTATTAATTCTCCAACCTCTTCTACTCTTTTTAACGTATCCTTCACATCGCTTTTTTTAGCTAAAGCTATAGAGTTTAATTCTCCTGCACTCCCTATAAGAAGCCTATAAGAATTTACATACTTCCCTAATATATCAACTAACCCATTTATATCTCTACAATGCTGCTCATAAAGTATTCTAGATCCCATAACTCCTCCACTTCTATCTGCTCATTTTCATTTATTTTTCTTAATAAACTCCCTAGTAAAATATTTATATTCCTTTAATTTAAAATTATGAAAAAAGGAGCTTAAGTATACTTAAACTCCTAAATTTAATAAAAATTTTTTATTAATCATTTTTATAAAGAGTCTGATTTATCTTTTTATCATCGCAAAGATAAACTACCTCTGTACCTTCCTTATTTCTAGTTGTTAGTGTTACTGTTCTTTTCCATAATTGTTGTATATGCTTTAAAGTTCTCTTTGTATACATTGCATCAAGTTCTCTTCCATCAAAAACATGTTCTAAATTAAGAGAATAATCCTTTTTATTTAACTCAATTACTCTTATATATGGTATCGTTCCATATCCACATTCAGAAGCTATCATATCTCTTATTTTCATCCAGCCATCTTCATCTGCAACTTCATCCACAACAATATCAAATCCTTTTTTAGCATACTTGAAAAGTCCAAGTTCTTCACAAAGCTCTTTAGTTAAATATTTTCTTATAAATGAATTATCTCGCTCTAATGCTCTTACCTCAAAAAGTTTTTCTCTTCCATATCTTCTTTCTATGTCCTCTAAAATTTTAAATCCTATAAAATATGGATTTAGCCCATATGGAATTGGTGAGATTACATCATTGTGCCTTTTGATAAACTCTAAATATAATCCATCCGAGAGATTAAGTCTTTTCAAAATATTATAATGCCAAAAACTTGCCCAACCTTCATTTAATATTTTAGTTTCAACCTGTGGCATAAAATACATACTTTCACGCCTAACAATACTTAAAATATTTTTCTCCCATTCTTGCAAATCCCCATGTGTCATTATAAATAACATTATATCATCATCTGGCTCTAACGGAATTTTACTCACATCTGGTAAATCTATAGGCTCATAAGGATCAAGAATACTTCTTTGATCTCGTTTTTGCATATATTCATTTAAAATATTCTCTTTAATTTCATCATTTGTAAGTTTTCTAACACCAACAACTCTTGGTACTTGGTATCTTATAGCATGTGCAGCATCTAAGACCCTTTCTACTTCCTCATACCCTATGCTTGGATCATTTATATATCCTCTAATTATTTCTGCATCTAATTTAAACATTTCAATAGTTTGTTTTGCCCTAGTACCTTCCTTGAATAATCTATTATTTTTAAAAAAATCATTATGCCCATATACATGTGCAATAGTAAGTATTTGCAATAATAAAGTATTATCTCTCATTAGATACGCAAGACTTGGATCAGAATTTATAACCATTTCATAAGGTAAACCTGTCATATTCAAAGAATATAATGTTTTATTTTTTTCATAAGCTTTTCCATAACTCCAATGTGGATATTTAGACGGCATACCAACATATGACTCATATGCTAACATATCATTATATCCTATAATTTCAAATTCTTGAGGATAACAATCAAGTCCAAACTCTTTTACTATTTCTTCTATCTTTTGATTCCACTCTTCTAAGTCTTTTAATAAATAATCCATAGCTCTACCTCCTTTTAGTTATCCTCATCAAGCTCTTTAGATAGCATTTCTTTTAAGGCTACCCACAAATCTTTTTTCTCTTTAACTACTACAGGAACAAAGTTTTTTTGATTTATCTCATTCTTGAATCTATAATACATTGTAGTTGAATAAGTCGATGGTAAAAGTTCTGCATAACCAAATAAATTTGAAATTTCACATAAATCATTTACTGCCTGTATAGCTTTTTCATTATCTTCACTCCAGTTATCTCCATCCGATGCATAGAAAGGATATATATTCCATCTATTAGGGCTATATTTTTCTTCTATTAAAGAAAGTGCTTCTGTGAGACCAGATGAAATATAAGTCCCGCCTGACTCTCCCTTGTGGAAAAATTCATATTCATTAACTCTCTTTGCAACTGTTGTATGTGAAATAAACTCAAAAGCAAGATTATTATACTTCCTTCTCAAAAATTTTGATAATACAAAAAAGAATGATCTCGCAAGATATTTTTTACTACTATCCATCGAACCAGATACATCCATTATAAATATCATGACAGCATTACTTTCTTTTTTTGGTTTTTTAGTAACTCTAAAGTATCTAAGATCCTCTTCTCTAAAAGGAAATCTTTCGATTCCCTTATTTTCACCAAGTTCATCTAAAGCTCTTCTTTTCCCTTGCTTTCTAGCTAATTTTGACATGACTGTCTTTTTCTTAGCCAATCTTGGTCTTATACCATATCTTTGATATCCTCTTCTCTTGCCCCTGCTCTCAACAATTATTTCTGAATATTTTTTTCTATCTAAATTTGGTAAATCTAAATCTTCTACTATATAATCTAGTAAATCATCTAAAGTTATTTCTGTCTCATATATATCTTTCCCCTCTTCGTTACCTGGTCCACCGGCTCCTTGCCCTTGCTTTGCATCTCCGGCTGAACCTATTCTATCCCCTTTCTTTTCATCACCAGTTCCAGTTGTAACTCCTGAGTTATTTCTGCCAAATATAAATTGATATTCTTTTATTCCCTTTATAGGAATTTTAAATTTTTTATTCTTACTCTCACCAATTATACTTTCTTCAGAAAGTATATCTCCTAAATTTTCTTTTATAGACTTCTCTACTAACTGTCTATGCCTTCTTCTATCCTCAATAGCTCTATCATGTTCAACTTGATTATCTAACTGATCTCTGAAAATTGCCATTTAAATTTAGTCCTTCCACAAATTATTAGCAGCATACTTAAGTATGATATCGCAACAATGAGGACAGTATCCATTTTTCTCCATCTCGTCTACCATAGCACTATATTTAGCATCCTGTTCTTTATCTCTAACTCTTGATTTAGTTATAATTCTTGATAGATCTTTAACTGATGCAGTAAGTTTTTTCTCTATAGCTTCTTTAAGAGGCTCGTAAGATTTATAATCTATTTGTGATCCACTTCTAACTAAATAGAACATATAAGATGTTACATCTGCTCTAAATCCTTTAGCTGATGCCTCTGATATACCTATTTGTTCTTCTATGCTTCTCATAAACTCTTCATCTGGGCTAAGTTCTTCGCCTGTTGAACCATCTTTAATTTTATTTTTATTTATATAAGCCTCAGCATTATCTAAATAATTATTGAATAAGCTTTCAGCTTGTTCTTTAAACGAATGAATAAATGCTTTTGTAATTTCTTTTTCAAGAATTTTATTATATTCTTTTCTAATAGTATCTTGTATAAAACCTAGATATTTCTTTTTATCTTCTTGTGCTATATCTAAATCTTTAACTGATTTTATAACACTTTCCATGATACTAAGTGGGTGAATACAATTTGACTCTGAATTAGATAGAGCATTGTCTATTGCCTTAACAATAAATCTAGTTGATATACCTTTCATCCCCTCCATAGAGCCTGCTTCTTCCTTAAGCTCAGTAATATCAATTCTCTTAGTAGCACCTTTTTCTACAATATCTTCTCCATTATAAATTTTAAGCTTTGTCATAGGGTCAACCTTAACAGATGGAACAAGTCTTGATAATACAGCAAACATCGCTGCAATTTCTATAGTATGTGGTGCTATGTGTGCATTGAAATTAGATTTCTTAATTATTTTTTCATATATTCTTTTTTCTTCATTTAACTCTAAACAATAAGGAACTTCAACTTTAACAATCCTATCAAGGATAGCTTCATTAGTATGATCTGACTTAAATCTATTCCACTCTGCTTCATTTGAATGAGCTATAATAAGACCATCAAAATAGAGCATTGAACCTTTACCTGGTGAAGGTATAGACTTCTCTTGTGTCGCTGTAATGATAGTGTGTAAATATTCAACATCATTTTTAAATACTTCTATAAACTCAACCATTCCTCTATTACCAACATTAAAAGCTCCATTTAGTGAGAAAATTCTTGGGTCATCTTCTGCATACATATCCATTCTTGAAATATCAATAGACCCATTCAATATACTTGTATCTTGATTATTAGGGTCAACAGGCGGAACAACTCCTATTCCTTTTCTTGAACGAATAGAAAAATGTTTAGTTTCTACTGGTACATTTTCATATTCACCATTATATTCATTCATAAGCTTATGCTTACATACAGGGC
>JBOFRC010000117.1:0-32789 GCA_051650825.1 Sarcina sp.
TGTTATAGTAATACCAATTTCCATTAGTTTGTTGCCATCCATTTTGTGTAGTTCCACCTGTTGAAGGAATAGAACTACCATCTCCAGTAATTGTTATATAATCGCCAGATACATAAGCATAACCTATGCTAGGATCGTAAATTTTATACCAACCGTTGATTTTACCAACGATATGAACTTCTTGACCTCCAGATAAAGTACCAAGTTTATATCCAACAGTTGTAGCACCACTTCTAACATTAAGAGTGCTTGTACCACTAACTACACCAGTTTTATTCATATAAGTGAATCCAGTACCATCTTGCATTACTTGATTCATTGCATTGTACATTTTACCTGCATAATCTCTAGAATCAACTTGAGAAGCTGATGTTGTCCAAGGTAATTCTACTAAAGAAACTTCAGCACCTTCGGCATGTCCATAACTTATAAAGTATCCATGACCTGTTGGAATATATCCAGCATTATGAGAAAGTCCTAAGTTGTTTATGAAGTATTTTCCAATTTGAGGATCACCTATAGTCATATCAAGCCAACCGTGAGTGTCAAGTACAACCATATTTCTGCTTTGTCTACTTATTTTAGCAACTAAATTTGCAAGATCCTTAGCTTCTGGTGCACCAAGAGGTTCAGGTCCTGTATAATTTCTTGCATCATAATAAGGTTTGAAGAAAGTTGGGAAATCTCTATTTAAATCGATACGATTAGAAACTTGAGTTCTTCCAGGTCCATTATTTGTCCAACCATCTAAGATTCCATCTGGGTTAGCACATGGAACTATTATTACAGTCCAACCATTTAATCCAGAATTTTGATTTTTAGAATTAAACTTCTCGATTAATTGGTGAGCTATTTTTGTTAGTTGATATCCGTCTTGAGACCAAGAATCTTCATATCCGTGAATAGCAAAGTTTGCGAATAAAGTATTAGGTCCATTACCTATTTTGTAATAGTAAAGAGGACGACCTTGTCCACTTGTACCGTATTGCACTCTTTGAACTCCTTGGATATTGTATATGTAGAAGTTCGGATTTATTGAACTTTTAGAGAATTGCTGTATAGGTGTTTGATTTTGAATGTTTTGAGCTTCTTCTTTAGTAACTTGTTGTGCTTGTTGGCTTTGGACTGAACCAGGAACCTCTGATAAGGTATCGGCATAGGCTTTTGTAGACCCTAGTCCTATAGCACCAGCACTTATCGTAGCAGTAGCTATTAAAGATACTAACAGTAACTTAACTTTTTTCATTTGTGACACTCCTTTAAATTTGTAAAATCTTAATCTAAACGGAATATACCATCTAAGGAACATGAAAACAAATAAGCTGTATTAAGGCATTTATAATAATTTTTACCAATAAATAAGGGATGATAAGGTAATATATGAAATTGTTTAAATGTATTTTTGTAATCGTTCTGTTTTTTTTATGATTTTATAAAATAACGAGCAAATTATGAATTTTTCGTTTAAAAGATTTATAATGAAAAAATATAATAAAAAAACACCTGATAATTTAAAATTTGATACTATCAGATGTTTTTTTGAAGTTAATTTTATAATTGTTATTTAATTTAGAATCTGTTTAAAAATTTCAATAATATTTACAAAAATAATACTACATGTTTCTAACTATTTCTGTATCCCACATAAACATTTGCTCTGAATTTGTTAATGATTTAAATAAATTCCTTTTAAATCCTGGCATTTCCTTATCTAATTTTTTAATTAATTCTTTTATATCCTGTCTATTGGTTTTTCCATCAGCAGGACATGGATTTTTTATAATAGGATAGTTATTTTCTTTTGCTTGTCTTATAATCATACTTTCCTCTATAAAAACCATAGGTCTTATTAAGGTAATTTTGTTTTTATCCATATAACTTTTAGGTGAAAAACAGTTTATTCTGCCTTCATATGCGAGTGACATAAAGTAAGTTTCAAGTGCATCATCTTTATGATGTCCTAACGCTACTTTATTACATCCTAGTTCTTGTGCTTTAGAGTTTAAAGCACCTCTTCTTAAGTTTGCACAAAGAGAACAAGGATTTTTTTCTTTTCTAATATCAAAAACTATTTCTTTTATTTGTGTTTGTACTTCATAAAATGGTACATCAAGTGTTTTACAAAGTTCATGTAGTGGTGAGTTATCAACACCACCAGGATTTAGTGTTACAGCTACGAGTTCAAATTTTTGTGGTAAAAATTTTCTCATTAAATTTAGTATATGTAATAGAGTTAGACTATCTTTTCCACCACTAAGACCAAGGCAGACTTTGTCTCCTTCTTCTATAAGGTTATATTCATTTATTGCCTGCCTAGTTTTACTAAGTAATTTTTGCATTATATCCATATGTATCCTCCAACTTTTATCTAGTAGCTAATATTTTAACTATTATTTTAACTATTATTAGCTTGTATAATATAGTAGTATTAGAACTACTAGGTTTTAGATAACTTTAGTATATAGTAATAAAGTAGCTTACACAAATAC
Source organism: Sarcina sp. (assembly GCA_051650825.1). Classification (GTDB taxonomy): domain Bacteria; phylum Bacillota; class Clostridia; order Clostridiales; family Clostridiaceae; genus Sarcina. The sequence continues at coordinate 2,490 of JBOFRC010000117.1, forward strand.
TTTTGTAGTTGTGAAGAGTACATTTATTGTAGTAAAGTTAGGAGAGGTTTAGAATTTATAATCTTAATATAGATAATAGAATATAAAATTTGATAAATTAGCAATTTATATCTTGTTTATTATTGTTTTTCTCTTGAAATTGTTATATTTAGTTTGTAATTTAATATGAAACCCTTTAAAAATTTAAATTTTTCATTTGAAAAATTTAATGCTTTAAAGGTTTTTTTTTTATTTTTTTAAAAATGTGAACAATAAATGGTCGTTTTTTTATAGCTATTTTTAAGTGTTGGCAAAAATTTTGCTTTTAATTTGAATTTTGATAATTTCATAAAACGATAGTTAGTATGTTAATATCATAGCAGAAGGACTAATGAAAAAATGATTATAAAGAATTCAATTAGCTTTCTAGTGACGAATATACGAATAAAATATAAAGCTCATAAGATATATAAGAATTATCTAGATTGAGCTTGAAGTAGGATGAAAGTTTAGTATTATGTAGATGATTTTTATATGTCTCGGGAGAAGGAGATTTAGGAAAATGGAAACAAGAAATATTGTTCAAATTTATAGTGATGTGGATTATCAATTAGATAAGGTTCAAAAGGCGTTAGATAATGTCATAGGAGAAATTGATAATTTAGATGAGTGGATTATATTTGATAATAAAAAGGTATGTATTAACAAAGAGCACTACATAACAGTTGTAAACTCACTTTATTTAAAAAATACTAATGTACCACATTTAGTTCCAATAAGAGATGTAATGAAACAGTTTGAAGATGTTTATCATTTTGAAGGACTTGAGTGGACTGTACCTAAGTTTGGAGATTTAGAGCCAATATATAAAACTTTTTTACAATATCCAAATAAAATAAATGATAACCAAATGAGATTTATGGATGGATGTAGAGGATTCCTTCTTATAGATGATTATGGTATGAGTAAAAGATATAGAATAGAAAGTCCAAGAGTTTGGTCTGGTACATCAGCTGTATTCCCTATCATAAGAATTGAAGGAAAAACATTCAATAGTGTAATTAAGTTTATATTAGATAAAGAACTTATTCCTGTTGATTTTGCACATGCTGAAGATTTAGCTATTATCACAAGATTTAATGGATCTTACCCAGTTATAGAGAAAGACGGAAAGCTTTATGCTGATAGAGATGCAGTTCATGAAGATTTAGAGAATAACACTTTAGTCTATGAATTTAGAAATGATATAGAAGAAATCAAACTTGATAACTTAGAGTATGATAAAAGAAGAGCAGAAGTTGAAGTTTATGATGAGAAGATGTTATTTGACCCTAATAGAGGAGATTGGGAACTTTGGGAAAGTGTTGAATATGACAGAAAACCAAGTGAAGTTGTTATAAAACTTGATGAGAGTCTTGTAGCAAGAAACCCACACTCAGACATAAAGAAAAATGGAGTAGTTGGTATAGATTTTGGTACAAAGAGTACAGTTGTGGTTTACCAAGAAAAAGGGAATTACAGTATACCAATGAGAATAGGTGCTGGGGATTATAGCAATAAAATTGCAGCATATCAATATGAAAACCCAACAGCTATGGAGTTTATTGATTTTGAAAGTTTTATGAAAGATTACTTAGCAAAAGAGGGTAGACCAAAAACAAAATGGGCTGATTTAACAGTATCACATACAGCTAGAACTAGAATGTTAAATAGTAGTAGTGAAGATTATTATTCATTCTTTAGTGAACTTAAACAATGGTGTGGTAACAGTGAAACAAAAGTAAGAGTTAGAGATAAATCTGGATTTGAATTTGACTTACCTCCATTTCTTTCATTAAAAGATGGAGATTTCAACCCAATTGAAATTTATGCATACTATATAGGAACTTATATAAACAACATGCATAATGGAGTTTATATGGATTATAGCTTATCATTCCCTGTAACTTACGAGTGGGATATAAGAGATAAGATTATTGATTCATTTAGAAGAGGTCTTGAAAAATCATTACCACAAGCATTATACACAGATGAAGAGTTCATGAAAGATTTTAGTGTTGAAGAAGGAGCTAATGAGCCAGCAGCATACGCTATTTCAGCTATGAAAGCATATCAATTTAAGCCAGAAGATGGTGAAAAAATGTGTTATGGAGTATTTGACTTTGGTGGTGGTACTACTGACTTTGATTTTGGAGTTTGGAGAAAAGCAGATACTAAGAGAGAAGAAAGATATGATTATGTTATAGAACATTTTGGTGCTGGTGGAGATAGATATCTTGGAGGAGAAAACTTACTTGAGTTATTATCATTTGAGGTATTTAAAGATAATGCAGATTTATTAAGAGAACATAAAGTAGCATTTATACTTCCTCCAGAATGTAGAAGATTCCCAGGTTCAGAGATGTTATTATCAGAATCTAAGGAAGCAAGATTAAATACAAGACAACTTATGGAACATTTAAGACCAATAACAGAACACCATGAAAAATATCAAGAAAAATATATGGAACATAAAATTGATATTAATCTTTATAGAAATGAAGATGGTGAAATTGTTAATCTTTCACTTGATGTAGATTTAGAAGAAATTGAAGCTAAACTTCAAGCTAGAATAGAAAATGGAGTTAGAGATTTCTTTGAAGCTTTAGAAGATTCATATGATGCAGAAGGAATTGAAAAAGATGCAAAAGTATATGTACTTTTAGCTGGTAACTCAAGTAAGTCAGAACTTGTTAAAGAAATGTTTGATAAGCATATTAAACTTAACAATGATAATAGAGAATTTGAAATATTACCATCACTTGGAACAGAAGAGGCTTATAAAAAACTTGAGTCTATGGGAATTGAAGTTGATAGAACAGACCTTCAACAACCAACAGGTAAAACAGGGGTTGCTTTTGGACTTATAGAAAGTAGAAGAGGTGGAGTTATCAAAGTTGTTAATAAAGAAGCTAAATGTAAGTTCTTTATGGGAACAGCTAAAATGGATAAGTTTAATCTTGTAATTGACAAGAAAATAGAACTTGGAAAATGGTTTAAATTCATAGATGCAGGTTCAAGTAAATTTGAGATATACTATACAACACTTGCAGAAGCTAAAACAGGTAAGGTATTAGTTGCAGATGTTGATAGAATAAGACTTACAACAGATGCAGTTAGCGAGAAAGCTAATGTTTATGTAAGAGCATTATCATTTAATGAAATTGAGTATGTTGTAGCTTATGAAGAAGGAATAAAAGAAGAAGAATATCTAACAGAAGTTAAAAGAGCTGTATTAGAATAGATTTTTTGAAAAAGATAAGTAGGAGTGGCAGTTGTCACTTCTACTTTTTTGTAGTTTTTCTTTGGTTTTTTAGAGGTTTTAGCCTGATATAATAATTTTAAAACTAATTTTAAAACTAATTTAGCTATAATATATGGCGTTATTGTGGGTAATTTTAGCCTTATATAATAATTAAAAAATAATGATAAGTGAGAGTGATAGAGTAAATGAAAAGTAATATTACAGCAGTTATTTTGTCTGGTGGAAAGAATTCGAGGATGGCTTATAAAACTAAAGCATTTTTAAGTTTGGACAATAAAAGATTTATTGATAAAATTCTAGAAAGTTTAGTAGGTTTTGAAGAAATAATAATCTCCTGTAATGACTTTATCTTATACGAAGAGTTTACTAACAGATGTAGGCTTGTCAAAGATAAGAACAAGGAAATAGGCCCTATAGGTGGCATAAGAGTTGCCTTAGAAGAAAGTGAAAGTGAAAAAATATTTGTAGTAGCAGCTGATATGCCTTTTGTTGAAAAAGAAGTTATTGATTTAATTTGTAGTGTATCAGGAAAATATGATGCTATAGTATCAACATTAGATGGAAAGTTAAATCCTTTATTTGCTATTTATAATAAGAGTATTTTGCCAAAACTATATCAGAATATAGAAGATGAAAATTATAGACTTATGAGTTTGATAAAAGCTAGTAATTTTACTTCTTTTGCTGTAGAAGATCATAAATGTTTAGAAAATATAAATACTGTTGAAGAGTATGAAAATTTAATATTTGATAGAAAATAAAAATTTATATATTTATGCTAAACATTTAGATGAGGATAGGTGAACTATGAGATTTTATAAGAATTTTACTAAGTTTCAAAAAGGATTTTTTATATTTTTTACTGTGTGTAGCATACTTGTATTTTTGCTACCGTTATTTTTGCCTAATGGGAGTTTTAGAGCTGTTTTTTCTATTATAGGAATAATAGGTCTAATATCAACTCTTTCTGGTATTTTAGTATCAATTTATACTGCTAAAGCCCATATTGCGGGATATGTTTGGTGGTGGATAAATAGTATAACTATGGCAATTATTTGTTTAGAGGGAGCTTTATATGGTCAGTTCATTCAGAATTTATTTATTTCTGTCCCGCTGGAGATTTATGGGTTTATAGCTTGGAAAAGAAATATGAAGCTAAATAATAGTAAGAAGATTGCCGTAAGGAAATTTACTTCTAAAGAATGGATTTTTACTATAATAGCAGTTGGAGTTTGCTGGCTGTTATATAGTTTGTTTTTATATAAATTACCAGCATTATTAAAATTAATATTAAATATAAATATACCTATGGATTCACAGCTGTTTTTAGATGCATTGACCTCTGTATTAACAATAATACCTGTATACCTAACAGGTAAAAGGTTTATTGAGCAGTGGTTTTTTTGGCTTCTTTACGATGCTGTAGCTATAATTATGTTTATGATACAAGTTTGGAATACAGGAATAGGAAATCCAGCAATGTTAGTTGGAAATTTATCAAATCTTTTATCAATTATACAATATGTTGTTGGTGTTACTTATGGATATATTTTATGGGTTAAAATGTATAGAAATGAAAAATAAATAGAATTAGACAATCCAATTTTAAATGTTTTGATTTGGATTGTTTTTTTTATTTAATTACTTATTTTATAGATTTTGTTATTATAAAATGTAGAGTGATTTAGAGGGATAAATTTAGAATTCAAGTTTTAGGAAGGAACAAATAGATGAATAAAACGAAAATATTAGCTATTACTATAAGTTCAGCTATTGCAGCAGGATTAATAATTGGTCTTAGTTTTTATGCGTATAATTACAATAAGAATATGCCAAAACCACAGAAAAAGATTGAACAAGTAAATGTTAATGAACAGAATATAAAAGATAATAATACTGTTAAAGTAGGGGCGAAAATTCCAGATGCTCAGCAAAATAATATAAAAAAGGAAAATGTGAAAAATACTGACCATAGTGTTAAAGACTTAAACTCACAATCTCCTAATAATTTTGAGGTGCAAGGAAATTCATGGAATAGTTATGATAGTTATGTTTTAAGTCCTACAGTAACACAGTTAGATAAAACTGATTTTGATACAGATTATTGGTGGAACACTTCAGAATCTAATTTATTAGAACATCTTAAAGATGAATATCAGAAGTATAAAGACCCAAATATTAAGATTATTTTAGATAATGCTAAAAATATTCCTGAATATCTTATTGATATGGCAGTTATGCACCCTGAGTATATACCATATGTAGCAGGATATCAAAATAGAAAATTAAATCAGCCAATAGATATAAGCAAGTATTATGAAAAAGGCAAAATTCCTTTGTTTGAACAATATGACAAACAGTGGGGATATGATAAATATGGACTTGGTCCTATTGCTATGGATGGATGTGGACCAACTTCTTTAGCTATGGTAGTAGTTGGAGTAACAGGTAATACTAAAGTCAATCCTAGAGTTGTTGCAGAATATGGACAAGCTCATGGGTCATATACACCAAATGTAGGATCAAATGCTCTTTTAATGACAAGTGTAGCAGAGCATTTTGGGCTTACTCCTCATAGAATACAAGCAAATCAAGTTGTAGAAAATCTAAAAGAAGGTCGTCCTATAATAGCAGCATTAGGACCTGGGAAATTTACTTTATCAGGACATGTTATAGTTTTAGTAGGTATAACTAAGGATGGGAAAATAATAATAAACAATCCAGATAGTGTAGTTTACTCAAGAGAAGCTTGGAATTTATCAACTATAACTGATTGTGCAAGAGGTTTTTGGTCATATACTAAGGCTTAATATAATAAAATGAAATATAAATAAATTAAAAAATGATTTTGGTACTAAACCAAAGTCATTTTTTTTATAATTTATAATTTTAGCCATAAATAAAAAGTATGAAGAGGTCGATAATAAAATAAATATAAAAAAAACGCATTTTTAATAGATTAATTAAGTAAAATTAAAAAAAGAATTTTTAGGAGGTTTAAGTTTAACTAAATGGTTAATTTGAAAAGAGAATTTTACCCAGCATATCGATTATTAGTTATCTTGTATAGTTTTTTTATTGTGTTTGCATTCCTTGTTGATTCACCAATGGAAATAGTACAGGGGCTAAAAAATATTTTCACTTCATCAGATATATTAATAACAGATTATATGGCAATAGGAGGAATTGGTGCAACATTAGTAAATGTAGCTCTTACAGCAGGTTTTTGTTTGTTTATATTAATAACAAATAGAGTTAAACCAAATGGATCTACAATTATGGCTATTTGGCTTGTAACTGGATTCTCTTTTTTAGGAAAAAATTTATTTAATATAATGCCTGTTATTTTAGGGGTGTATTTATTTTCTAAATCTCAGAAAGAACAGTTTAGAAGTTATATATTAGTAGCACTTTTGAGCACTTCTTTAGCCCCTGTTGTAAGTCAATTAAGTTTTGGAGGACAAGTTCCTTTTGGAATAGCAATAATATTAGGTCATCTTTTAGGATTAGTATTAGGATTTATTTTAGCACCTATAGCTTCGTATAGCATAAAAGTCCATAATGGATATAATTTATACAATATAGGCTTTGCAAGTGGGTTAGTAGCTACTCTTTTAATGTCATTTTTTAGAGGGTTTGGAATTAACTTTGAAGAAAGATTAATGTGGCATACAGGAGATGATGGTGTATTATTACTATTTTTAGGGATAATAGCAACATTTTTAATAGTTTATGGATTTTTATCTGAAAATAAAAAATTAGATAGATATTTAGAAATAAATAAGCAAAGTGGGAGACTTATAAGTGATTTCTATATTTTATTTGGAAATGCTATTTATATAAATATGGGTATTTTGTGTATTATGGGAGTAGGAGTTGTCCTCTTATTAGGTAGCGATTTAAATGGAGCTACAATATGTGGTATTTTTACGATTATGGGATTTGGTAGTTTTGGAAAAACAATAAAGAATACTATACCTGTAATTATTGGCGCTATTTTAGCAGGGTTATTTACTGAAAAAGGTGTTATAGCACCATCGATGGTATTAGCGATATTATTTTCAACATGTCTTGCACCTATAGCAGGAAAATTTGGAATATGGATGGGGATTTTAGCAGGAATAGTGCATGTTAATATCGTATCTAATATAGGGGTGATTCATGGTGGATTAAATTTGTATAATAATGGTCTAGCAGGGGGATTTGTAGTGATGATATTATTACCTTTAATTACAACGTTTAAAAAGGAGAGTAACATATGAAATTTACAATTGAAAAAAATATAAGAATTCTTGATGAATTAATAACTTACTTTAATAAGCAAGGGAACACAGAATTTCATATAGATATGAAAAAAGAAGACGAAAAACACTATTTTTGTATATCAGGTTTTGTTGAAAGTTTAAATGATGAAGAGGTTAAGAAATTAGAGGATGTTTTAAATACGCCAAGGCAGCATGAGATAGAAGAATATTATTGGCAACTTGGTGGTGAAATAAGTTTTGATAATGAGCTAACTTTAGTTGGAATGATGATTGATAAAGCGAAAGTGACATATGAAAATAAAATTCTTACAATATCAGTAGTTAGAGAGGAGTAATAATTTTACAATTTTTTAAAAAAAGAATATTAAAACTTTAATTTGCTAAATCAAAATATTATAATAAGTTTATTTTTATAACATTAAAAATAAATTTATTAAGTAAGTATTGTAATTAAAACTTTGAGAGAGTAGTATAGCATTTGTTAGCTAATGGTAGAAAATACAGTGAAAAATAGATTTGAATCTAATAAGTCTAGGAGAAATTTAAAATTTCTCCTAGATAGATAAGTTTAGAAAGATTTGTAGATATTAAAATTAATTTTCTGTAATAGTTGGTTTTGAAGCATAAGTTAGTGAAATCCCTAGTGTAATCCAGTATATAGGAGCAACTTGTAGAACACTAATATTAAAGAATGCTTGAATCATATAGCCTAAAATAATTAAAAATAAACATTTTGAAATGTCATCATTTTTTTTGAATAATTTAATTAATATAGAGATTGTTAATATTAAATAAGAAATTAACGTTATAATACCACCAGTTGCAAAGTATTCTAGATATTCATTGTGAGCTTTATCAACATTTGAATATTCTACTTGTGATGAATAATGATTAAGACGTTTATTTAAAGTGTCAGGACCAAATCCCATAAATGGATTTTTAGATATTACTTTTAAGGTTTCTAGCCAAATAGAGCCTCTACCAGAACCTAAAGATTCTATTTTACCAGAGGTTTTTGCTGTTTGCAGTTCTGTCACTATAGTTTTAGAGCGTAGTGTAATCATGTGTTTTGTACTTGAGTTAATAGTGATAAAAACACCAACAAAGCATAAGGTAAGTATTAATATACGTTTTCTTAATAATTTCTTTTTTAACATAAAGAATAAAGCTACAATAGAAATTATTAAAAAAGATAGCCAGACACTTCTAGTTTGTCCACTTAGAATTCCACCAAATATGAGGCAACTATAAATTAAATGGCGATTTTTTTTAAATACTATATATCCGTAAATAGGTATTGGCTGAAAAATAAGTAGATAAGTAGATAAAAAATTTCTGTTACCTATGGTTCCAAACTCAGCTAAGTTATTAGGATTAGTTACAAAATATTTGTAAAGTGGGTCTATATCATGTAATTGAAAAATAGTGAGAATTGCCATTAAGGTTGCACAAATACATGAAAGTTCTATGACTTTAGAATCTATAGAAATATATTTAAGTGCAGCTAAAAATAAAAATGCATATATATAGTAAATAATTAATCCTTCATATCGATAGGGATTTCCAAGTAAAGCTGTACCTATATATTTGCTAGATAGTGTACAAGCTGTATATGTAAGTAAGAAAATAAATAGCATTTTTAATTCAATTTTATTTTTAAAAGAATTTTTATAAAATTTAATGCTTAATAGATATTTAAAATTAAAATTTTGTAAGGTTTGGAATTTTGTTTTTATAGGTTTTAGATTATCCTTAATAAGTAATATTAAAAGTAAAAATCCTGCTATATAAAGATAATAAACTTTAGCCATAAGATAATGAGGCTTATTATTTTTACTAATTAAAAATGGCATAATAAAAATTGTGCAAAAAATGATAGCTTTTATTAAGTATTTATTGCTTAATTCTAGTTTTGCTAAATTTTGTAGTTTCATAGATATGATTCTCCTTAAATTTCTATATATAAGAATTATATCATTTTTAGTTAAAATTTGTAAAATATAAAATATTGAATTAAAATATATATTTTTGAAAAAATTAATAATTTATTCAAGAGTAGAACATTATTTATTAAAAAATATATAATATAATAATAAATGTAAGGGAAATACGAAAAAACTTAGGTCTTCTTGGTGAAAGATATCAAAGAGGAAAGATTAAGAGTTGATCGGGGGATATGCTTTTAATAAAGAATCTAGAGTTATAGTTGGGATAATAGTTAATTTAGCTGAAATAAATATAATATTATTTTATCTGAAATTTTAGTTAGGGTTATCTAGAAATTTAAGTGCGTTATTTAATACATATTTATATGGATTAAAAATACTAGATATAAAATAAAGGGTGTTTAAACAGTTGTAAGGGATTGTTTAAACAATTATAAATTAAATAGTAATATGCTTAAAGTCTAATAAATATATTAGGCTTTTTTTTATTTTTATAAAACTTTGTGTGTATATTTAACAATTAATTTGTATATGATAAAAATACGTTTCTGAAATTTAACTAAAAAGACTTTTTTTAAAATCTTAAATTTTATATTATAATTTATAGACTGGTATTAACAAACTGGCATTATAGAAAGTCATAATTTAAATATTTATCCAAAAGATACTTTTTAGTATAAATTATTTAGAATTTATTATTTCAAGAAATAGGAAATAGAAGATAATTTTCAGAATATCAGGCATAAACAAAAGATAATTTTTAAATTTTAGGAGGCATTTAATGAACGGGAAAGTAAAAATTATATTATTAATTATATTATTAATTGTTGTAGGAGGAACTGCGTTCTATAAGACAGAGAAGACTGACCAAGCAAGAGCAAAAGCAGCAGCTATACAACAACAAAAAGCTGAGGAAGCAGCGGCAGCACAAAAAGCTGCAGATAAAAAATATGTAGCACCACAAACACAAGCAACACAGGTAGTAGGGGCTACAACATATCCAAATTCAGAACTATTAAATATGGCAAATGAAGGATATGCACAGTTTATGCATAACTCAAATACTTATAATTTCCAAAGTGTTATTAGTAAATCATCACAAGGGGATAAATTAATAGTTGAGTTTTCAGCAACATGTAATGGGCAACCACAAAATATAACAGTAGGTTTTGCACAAGTTAATAATGAAATAACTATGGTAAGTCCAAATTAATAAATAGATTAAAAAATTCTAGAAGAAATTCTAGAATTTTTTTTGCAAAAAAATAATAACTTTGCATATATAATAGTTGAAATAGAACATATGTTCTATTAAAATGGAATTATATGGAGGTAGTGCTATGTGGGAACAATGGGGTAAGGTTTTAGAAGCGGCAAAAGAGGGTGAGCTAAAAGCAATTGAGCATATAATTAAAAAATATGAACCTTTAGTAAGAGCAAAGGCGACTAAGTATTTTATTCGGGGATATGATTATGAGGATTTAGTACAAGAGGGCAATTTAACTATTTTAAAGGCTATTGAAAAATTTGATGTAAAGTTTAAAGGGAATTTTACAAGTTATTGTGATAGAGCTTTAAGTAATAATTTTAGTTATATGCTTCGTGAAGTTATGAAGAAGGAGTATGAAGTAAGTCTAGAGAGTAAATGTGAAGAGCTAAATTTATTAGATATTTTAACTGATGGTATAAGTACAGAAAATTTATTTTTTAAAAATATACAAAATAAAGAGTTAGCAATAATTTTAAAAGCACTTACTGATGAAGATAGAGAGTTAATTTGTTTTTTATATGGAGATGATAAGAAAACTTTAAGCAGCTGGTGTAAAGAAAATAATATAGAATATTTTAGAGAAAGAAGAAGAAAAGATAAAATTTTGGCTAAGATGAAAATAAATTTATTAAATATTTAAAGAAAAAATTATAAATACTTAAATATAGAAAATAATAATAAAGAAGTATTTAAGAAGTATTTAAGTTGTAATATGAATGTAAAAGATAACAAAGTTTTTAACGTTAAATATGATTTTATGTAGGATATTCGTAGTAGATAGGGATTTACTACATATAATTGATATCTTTATACCTTTAATTAATAATTTTTAGATGATATAATTGTTTGGACGTATTTTAGGAGTTTAGATAATTTTAATGATTAAAATTTTAACTTAGGAGGAAAAAATGAATAACGAAAGCAAAAATATAGTTAGCTCTCTAGAAGTAGATGTATCAAGCTTTTATTTAGGCTTTAGAAGGATAATTGATGTACTTGTAGGATTAGTTGGAATAATTATAGTTTCTCCTATAATTCTAATTACTTGTTTATTGGTTGTTTTAGAAAGTAAAGGAAATCCAATATATAAACAAACGAGAGTTGGACTTAGAAATAAGCAGTTTAATATATATAAGATAAGATCAATGGTGTCTGATGCTGAAGCTAATGGAGCTAAATGGGCTACTAAAAATGATGCTAGGGTAACTAAAGTGGGAAAGTTTATAAGAATGACTAGAATTGACGAACTACCACAATTTATAAATATATTAAAGGGCGATATGACTATAATAGGGCCTAGACCAGAGAGAGAAATTTTTTATGTAGAATTTGAAAAAACAATACCTAATTTTAGAGATAGACTTTTAATAAAGCCTGGCTTAACAGGGTATGCACAGGTGAATGGTGGATATGATGTAGCACCTAAGGAAAAGTTAGAGTTAGATTTATATTATATAAAACATATTAGTCTTTGGTTAGATTTAAAAATTCTTTTTAAAACTGTATTTATTGTATTTTCTGGTGAGGGAGCAAGATAATAAACTAGATTTTACATTTATTTTACGTAATATAGTTTCTTTTTTGATGAATATTTGTAATAATTAAGATGTTTGAATATTGGAGAGATTATTTGATTTTTTTAAAATACTTTTCTAGTTTGAGAATATAGAATCAAGTAATTTATAAACTACAGATGAGGAGAGAAACAAATGAGTAATTTAGATAATACTGAGTCATTTTCTTCGGGATTAGTTCCAAATGATGATGATAAAAGAGGGAATAATAAGAAAAAAAGACCCAAAAGATCTAAAGGGAAAATCATAGGAATTATAATAGCAATTATAATAATATTATTAATTATAGCCATTAGTGGAGGATATTTTTACATAACACATTCACTAAATAAATTAGACAGAGTAGAATTAAATAATTCTGATTTAGGGATTAATAGTCAAGTTGAACAACAATTAGACAAATTTAAAGGGATTACAAACATAGTTATATTTGGAGTTGATGAACCAAAGGGAACACCAGGAAGATCAGATACTATAATGATAGCTACAATTGATGAGAATAATAAAACATTAAAATTAACATCAATCATGAGAGATTCGTATGTTAATATACCGAATTACGGAATGAATAAAATAAATGCAGCATACGCATTTGGTGGTCCACAATTAGCTTTAAAAACTATTAATGAAAATTATGGGCTTAATTTAAAATATTATGTAACTCAAAACTTTACAACTTTACCTAAGTTAGTAGATTTACTAGGGGGAGTTACTATAACACTAACTCAAGCAGAAATTACTGCTATGAAGGGTCCACAAGAACAATTAGAATATATATTTAAAGATTATAATGTACCTCTTATTACAAAGCCGGGAACTTATAACTTAGATGGTATACAAGCAATGGCATATGCTAGAATTAGACATGGCGTTGGTGGAGATTATGCAAGAACATATAGACAAAGAGCTATTATGGAGCAGTTATACCAAAAAATGAAAAATGTACCTGTAACAGAAATACCTCATATTATAAATGAACTACTTCCAACAGTACAGACTAACTTATCTAATAGTGATATTATGAGTCTTGGTGCTAAGATATTAAAAATGGGAGTGCCATCAATTCAACAAGGAAGAATTCCTTTAAATAGTGAAAGTCATGGTCAAATAATTGATGGACAGTGGTATCTTGTATATAATAAAGAGCAGACGAATCAACAGTTACATGATTTTATTTTTGAAAATAAACAATTACCTAATAATGAATATGATGATTAAAATGAATTTTTAATCTCAAAGAACACTATATAATTTTTGTGAGTTATATAGTGTTCTTTTTTAAAAAAATATATAAATAATAGCTTTAATTTCTTTGGAATGTAATTGTTATATAATTTAATTGATAGCAATATTTAATTATTTATAGTTTTTTTAGTTGCTTTTTTGCAATACAATGTTATGTATTGCTATGTATAATTTCAGGGGTATTAATTTACAGAAGAAGGTGTAAATATGAATGATTTAGATAATACGCAGTCGTTTCCATCAGGATTAACTCCAAATGATGGTGATAAAAATAAAAAAGGCGGAAAAAAGAAACCTAAGAAACGGAAAAAGAAAAAGAAAATTTTTATATGGATTATTGTAATTATAGTAATTATTATTTTAGGTTTAATTGGTGGTGGATATTATTATGCTACTAGCTCTTTAAATAATTTAGATAGAGTTAGTATAAACTTAAATAATTTAGGTATTAATAAACAAGTAGATACACAATTAAATCAATTTAAAGGGATTACAAACATAGTTATATTTGGTGTTGATGAACCAAAAGGAACACCAGGAAGATCGGATACTATAATGATAGCGACGATAGATCAAAATAATGATACTTTAAGAATAACATCAATAATGAGAGATTCTTATGTTAACATTCCAGGATATGGTATGGATAAGATAAATGCAGCTTATGCATTTGGAGGACCAGAACTTGCACTTAAGACATTAAATGAAGATTTTGGAATGAATCTTAGATATTATGTAACAGAAGATTTTACAACATTACCTACACTTGTAAATATGCTTGGTGGTGTTACTGTTAATTTAACACAGGATGAAATAAACGCAATGAAAGACCCACAAGAGCAATTAGAGTATATATTTAAAGATTATAGTCCTGCACTTATACAAACTCCAGGAACTTATAAATTAGATGGTATACAAGCTATGGCATATTGTAGAATAAGAGATGGTGTTGGTGGAGATTATGCAAGAACATATAGACAAAGACAAATTCTTCAACAACTTTATACAAAAATAAAAGCTATGCCTGTTACAGAAATACCAGGTATGATAGATAAAATGCTGCCAACTATACAAACAAACCTTACAAATTCAGAAATTATGAATCTTGGAGCAGATGTATTAAAGATGGGAGTACCAAAAATAGAACAAGCAAGATTACCACTTAACACTCAAAGTCATGGAGAGATGATTAGTGGAGAATGGTATTTGGTTATAAATCAGCAAGAGACAAACCAAAATTTACATGATTTTATTTATGAAAATAAACAGTTGCCAAACCCAGAATATGATAATTAAATTATATTAATATTGAAACTATCTTAATGAAACAGATTTTGTTTATATTAAGATAGTTTTTTTATGCAAGTTATAAATTTTAGTGTTTGAAAAGAAAAGGATATACTATCTAGAATATATAAGCTTTTGATTAAAACTAAGTACTGAATTGATATAAATATAAAGAGTGTATTAAGATAATTCTTAAATACAGTAGCGAAGATTGCCTTTACTATTTTGTAAAAAATTGATAATATTATAATGAATATTAAATAGAAAAAATTTTGAATGTTATATAAAGAAACTTTTTGAAGTGGAAAATTTTCAAAATTAAAAATAACTTTGTATAAAGAGTTAGTATAAAATAGTTATACTATAGTATTTTGATTAAGTGAGGAGTTTATGAAAATGAACAAAAAAATAAGAAAAGCTATTATTCCAGCAGCTGGGCTTGGGACTAGATTTTTACCAGCTACAAAAGCACAGCCAAAAGAGATGTTACCTATAGTTGATAAACCAACTATACAATATATAATAGAAGAGGCTATTGCATCTGGAATAGAAGAAATATTAATAATAACAGGAAAAGGTAAAAAATGTATAGAAGATCACTTCGATAAATCTTTAGAGCTTGAAATGCAACTTGAAAAGTCAGGAAAAGATGAATTATTACAAATGGTTAGAGAAATTTCAGATATGGTAGATATACATTTCATAAGACAAAAAGAACCAAAAGGTTTAGGACATGCGATTAGTTGTGCTAAAACATTTGTTGGTAATGAGCCATTTGCAGTTTTATTAGGTGATGATATTGTTTATAATGATGAAAATCCTTGTCTTGGACAATTAATAGAATGTTTCAATGAGTATAATACTAGTATTTTAGGTGTTCAAGAAGTACCTCATGAAGATGTTGATAAATATGGAATAGTTGATGGTGTTCATGTTGAAAATGGAGTTTATAAGGTGAGAAATCTTGTTGAAAAACCAGCTAAAGATGAAGCACCTACTAATGTAGCTATTTTAGGAAGATATATTATTACACCTAGAATTTTTGAAATATTAGAAAATACAAAGCCTGGAAAAGGTGGAGAAATCCAATTAACAGATGCTTTATTAACTTTAATTAGTCAAGAAGCTATGTATGCATATAATTTCACAGGAAAAAGATATGATGTTGGAGATAAACTTGGATTCTTAAAAGCAACAGTTGAGTATGCATTAAGAAGAGACGATTTAAAAGATGAATTTACAGCCTACTTAAAAACAATAGTAGAATAATTTATATAATATAATATTTTAGATTCAGAGTATATTTACCTGAATCTAAATTTATCTGATACCTAATGTTTCTAGTAGTTCTATCTATTAGATAGAACTACTAGAAATACATGATTATAAATAAAATAGGTTTTAATATTTAAATGGAGTAAGAACTTCAAAAAATTAAGTCTAAGTAAAGAATGTTCAATTTAAAAAATATTAATGGGAAGGAAGTTTTAAGGATGAATGTTTTAGTAACTGGTGGTATGGGTTATATAGGAAGCCATACATGTGTGGAATTATTAAAAGAGGGTCATAATGTAATTGTTATAGATGATTTAAGCAATAGTAAAGAGCTTGTAAAAGATAGAATTAAAGAAATTACAGGGAAAGAAATTAAATTCTATAAATATAATCTATTAGATGCTGAAAATGTGGAAAAAGTATTTAAAGAAAATAAAATTGATTCAGTTATTCATTTTGCGGCTTTTAAAGCAGTAGGTGAATCAACACAAAAACCTTTAGAATATTATCATAACAATATAACAAGTACTTTAGTATTGCTTAAGGTTATGAGAGAGTTTGGTGTTAAAAACTTTGTTTTCAGTTCATCAGCAACAGTCTATGGACAAAGCAAGATAATTCCTATACATGAAGAATGTGAATTATCAGCAACAAATCCATATGGAGCAACTAAGCTTATGATAGAAGATATCTTAAGAGATGTATATAAGGCTGATAGTTCATGGAATATAGCTTTATTAAGATATTTTAATCCTGTTGGAGCTCACGAGAGTGGCTTAATAGGTGAAGATCCACAAGGTATACCAAATAACCTTATGCCTTATATAACAAAAGTAGCAATTGGAGAATTAAAAGAATTAAGCGTATTTGGTGATGATTATGAAACTAAAGATGGTACAGGGGTTAGAGATTATATTCATGTAGTTGATTTAGCTATTGGTCATATTAAAGCTTTAGATAAGCTTGAAACTAATTCAGGGCTTGTGACTTATAATCTTGGAACTGGAAATGGATATTCAGTATTAGATCTTGTTGCAGCATTTTCAAAAGCGTGTGGAAAGCAGTTACCATATAAAATAGCACCAAGAAGAGCAGGTGATATAGCTGTTTGTTATGCAGATCCTAAGAAAGCTAATGAAGAACTAGGCTGGTTTGCTACTAAAGATGTTGATGATATGTGTAATGACTCATGGAATTGGCAAAGTAAAAATCCTAAAGGATATAATTAAATTTTATTTATATAAAAGCATCTGCCAAAAGGTGGATGCTTTATTTTGTTAGAAACTAAGGAACTGTATTAGTTTTAGTGGAAGCAAAACTAATACAGTTCTTTTAGACGTAAATTTATTTCATTCTTAGTGGGTAAGAATGTCAAATATTAAGTAATAAACTATTTTACAGTATAAGCGTAACATAATTTGTTTCTTTAATAAATCCTTTTCAACTATCAAATTGATAGTTAAAATGTAATAAATTCTTTTAAAATCAATAAAGGCTTAGCTCTTTTATTTGTTTTATTAAAAATTTGAGTTTTTACTAGCTGATTTTAAATTTATGGTGTTTATAAAATTTAAAGATATATAAGAAGATTTTAATTAATATTATGAATAAGTTATCTTATTATTTATGAATATTTTTATAATCATAAGGAAAGTATAAAAAAATAGGTCTTTTTATGTATGATTAAAATTGACAAGTCTATCAAAAATATTTAAGATAAGATGAAAATGTCTTTTATTGAAGAAAATAATACAGAAGAAGAATTTACCTAAAAGGGGGTAATTACCATTAATGCAAAGAATGCATCAAGAGGTATATTAATACTGACGTTTACTAATATATTATCTAAAGTGTTATCATTAATTTATATTCCAATATTAATTTTAAATGTTGGAAATGTTGGGTATGGATATTATAATTCTGCTTATCAAGTATTTACTTTTGTTTATATGGTTACTATAGCAGGATCATCTAGTGCAATACCAAAACTTATAGCAGAATATAGTGGAACAGGGCATGAAAGAGATGCCATGGCAAGTTTTAAAGTAGGAAAAAAATTCCTTATAATTATGGGGATAGTTTTCAGTGTATCGCTTGTTTTACTAACACAACCAATAGTTGAAATGACTGGATTTGCAGATAGTAATATTGCGATATATACTTTAGCACCAGCTATTTTTATAACAGCAATAAGTAGTGCTTATAGAGGATATTTTCAAGGGAGAAATAACTTAGTACCTCTTGGAATTTCACAATTTATAGAACAATTTTTAAATGTATTTCTTAGTTTATTTTTCTCATGGCTATTAATGAAGTATAGTGTTGCATGGGGGGTAGCTGGGGGTGCAGTAGGAACTTCACTTGGTGCTTTAGCATCTGTAGTTTATCTAAGAATTAAATACACTAAAGATATTAGAAGTAGAGGAAAAATTAAATCTGAACCAAGAAAACATGATAATAAATACATATTAAATTATATAATTAGGTATTCAACACCTTTATTAATTTCAGCATTTATTTTATATGCAGGGAATAATTTATTTGACCAAACTATTATTAACCGTACTTTAGTAAGTATAGGATTCTCACCAACAGATGCAAGTATTATGTTTGGTGACTTTGGAAAATATGTGCAACTTATAAATCTACCTATGATAATAATAAGTTCACTTGCGTTATCTGTATTCCCAGTTATAGCAAGGGAAAATGCTAATCCAGATAAAACTAGACTAAGGGATGGAATAGACCAATTATTTAAAATTGGATTTATGCTTGGTCTTCCGTCAGCAGTAGTGTTATCTGTTTTAAGCAAGCCTGTATTCCATTTTATTTATTTCAAACTATCTAACATAGGTGGAGCTAAGCTTATGATATTTGGTGCGTATGTATTTATATTCTCATCAGTTTATCAATTAACTAATACTATGCTTAATAGTCTAGGTAAAGTTAAAGCAGGAGCAGCAACATCATTTATAATGGTTGCAGTAAGACTTATAGTAGACTTTATTTTCATTGGCATCTCATTTATAAATATATATGGAGCTGTTATAGGCTTACTATTATCTAATTATATAGGGATGATACTGAATATTAAAATAATAGAACGGTATACAAAGGCTGAGAAATCATATATGAGAAGTATAGTAAAACCTGTTATTTCATCAGCTGTGATGGGAGTTGTTATTTTCTTTGTTTATCATATATGTGCGTATATTTTAGGTCTTATAATGGGTTCACCATCAATGGGTGGACTTACAGGATATATAAATAATGCAATATCATTAATGATAACAGGATATATAGGTTTAGTTGTATATCTTAAAGTTATGGTTCTTATTAAAGGGATGGTAGCAGATGATATATCTATTTTCCCAAGAAAGTTAAGAAGACTATTATTTATTTAGAGTTGAATATTAAAAAAATAAAACCATCCTTTGAAAGTGTTTCAAAGGATGGTTTATTTTTCTACTAAAACGGCTACTTCAGATAAGTAAGCGCTTTCATTAGTTATATATCTTTTTTCTAATGTATAAGGTTTTCCTTCTATATTTAATAGTGTAAAAGTACCTAGTCTTTCACCTGTTGAGTAACAATTTATTCCTATGCTATTTAAATAATCTATAACTGCTTTTTTAAAATCTAAATCTTTAGTGTTTTTTTCAAATTTTATGGTGAAAGTATTTTTTCCTAAACTATACATTGGTTTGATTAAATCTTTAAATAATGCTGCCATATTAAAATACCTCCTAAATTCATTGTAAGTAATCGTTTAATTACCCCTATGATATCATTATATAATAATAAAATGCTTTTGTAAACGTTATATGGATAAAAAAGTAAAATTTTTATAGGGAAATTTATTAATTTAAAAAATTATAATCAAAAGCATTAAAATATTTTCTTATTTGTATTAAAAATTTATATATTGAAAGAAAATTCTATTGGAAAAATATTTTTGCTACTAAACATTAAATATGTTATATAATAATAAGTAGTAGTTAATAAATTAATAATTTTAACAAATGAGGAGAAAGTAATTGTGAGTATATTTAAGAGTTACGATGAAAAAGAATTAAAAGCATTAAAGAAACTTGCGAGAAAAATTTTGAACTTAGATGATGAAATCAAAAAACTTAGTGATGAGCAATTGTCGCAAAAAACTTTTGAGTTTAAAGATAGATATAGTAAGGGTGAAAGTTTAGAAAAGTTATTAGTAGAAGCTTTTGCAGTCTGTAGAGAAGCAACACATAGAATTTTAGGCAAAAAGCAATACAAAGTACAACTTATGGGTGGTATAGCCCTACATCAAGGAAGAGTTGTAGAAATGAAAACAGGAGAAGGTAAAACTTTAACTGAGCTATGTCCTGCATATTTAAATGCTATAACAGGAAAAGGGGTTCACATTATAACAGTTAATGACTATTTAGCTCAAAGGGATATGGAAGAAATGAAACCTTTATTTGAGTTTTTAAATATTAGTGTTGGACTAGTTATTGATGGACTTGGAGCTAAAAAGTCTGAATATGCTAAAGACGTTATATACAGTACGAATACAGAGCTTGGTTTTGATTATTTAAGGGATAATACAGTTTTAGATATAAATAATAAAGTTCAAAGATCTTTAAATTATGTAATTATAGATGAAGTAGATTCTGTTTTAATTGATGAAGCTAGAACACCTCTTATAATTTCAAGAGAAACTGGTGAAGCAAGTAAATTATATGAAATTATAAACAATGTGATAGTAGGTCTTTCAGAAGATGATTATAAAAAAGAAGAAAAAGAAAATCAAATATTTTTAACTGAAGAGGGTGTTTCTAAGGTAGAGAAAATTTTATCTATAGATAATCTTTCAGATGTAAAATATACACAAATAAATCACATAATATCACAAAGTCTTAGAGCAAATTATATGATGTTTAAAGATAAAGATTACATAGTCCATGAGGGTGAAATTGTTCTAATAGATATGAATACAGGAAGAATAGCAGAGGGAAGAAGGTATTCAGATGGTCTTCATCAATGTCTAGAAGCTAAAGAGAGGATAAAAGTTAATCCAGAAAATGAAACAATAGCGACTATAACTTATCAAAATTTCTTTAGATTATATGATAAAATGTCAGGCATGAGTGGTACAGTAAAAACAGAAGAAGAAGAGTTTAGAGAAATTTACAATTTGGATGTTGTAGTAATACCTACAAATAAATCTATAAAAAGAATAGACAAGCCTGATAAAGTGTATTTAACAGAGGAATATAAATTAGAAGCTATTATTGAAGATGTTAAAAAGACAAGAGAAACAGGACAACCTATTTTAATAGGGACATTATCTATAGATAAGTCTGAGGAATTATCAGCTCTTTTAAATAAAAATGCTATACATCATAGATTATTGAATGCAAAAACAAAACAAGCTGAGGCAGAAATCATCAGTAAGGCAGGAGAAAAGGGAGCAATAACTATTGCAACTAATATAGCTGGTAGAGGAACTGATATTAAGGTAGCTGATGAGATAAATGAAATTGGCGGTTTAAAAGTAATAGGAACTGAAAGATCTGAATCAAGAAGGATTGATAACCAACTTATAGGAAGATCAGGTAGACAAGGAAATAATGGAGAATCGCAATTCTATTTATCTTGTGAAGATAAGCTTTTAAGTGTTTATGGAGAAGGTAAGCTTAAAAAGAAACTTGAAAAAGCAGGATTTAAAAATGAGGAAATAAATGTTAGAGT
The DNA here is from genome assembly GCA_051650825.1 of Sarcina sp. Classification (GTDB taxonomy): domain Bacteria; phylum Bacillota; class Clostridia; order Clostridiales; family Clostridiaceae; genus Sarcina. Next base: position 24,368 of record JBOFRC010000117.1, read on the forward strand.
TGTAAGAAATCAAATTAAAAAAGCTCAACAAGTTATTAATGGAATGTACTTTGAAATGAGAAAAGAAACTATAAAGTATGATGAAGTTGTTAATAAGCAAAGAGATATAGTATATAAAGAGAGGGATGAAGTTTTATCTGGTGGAGATATTGCTATAAATATTTCTAATATGATGCTTGATTCAATTTTTAAAGTTGTAATTGATGCATATGAAGAAACTTATCCTTATCAATTAGATTTTGCTGTGAATAAAGAAAGTGTACTAGAACATGAACTAGATTTATTAGACCATAATGAGAAAGAAGTTAAAAAGTTCTATCTTCTTTTATTAAAGCAAATAGAAGACATTTTTAAAATTAAAATTAGTGGAGAAGAATTTAAAGAGATTAGGGAATTAAACATTTTAGCTGATCTTATAGATTATATAACTAAAAAAATTATAGATTATTTCAATACTGCTATGAATGATTTTGAATGGCTTAATGATAGAACTATTAGATTATCATTAGTACAAGCTGTAGATATATGCTGGATAGAGCATATAAATGAAATGGATTGTCTAAGATCAATTGTTAGAGATCAAGCTTATAATCAAAAGAAACCAGTAGATGTTTATAAGATTGAAGGACAAAAGAAAAGTGAAGAGATGAATACAAAGATAAAAATAACATTTGTAAAATACTTATTTGATATTATAAAGCAAGCAAGAGAAAATGCTGAAATATTAGCAGGATAAAAAAATAGTTAATATCTAATTAGATTTTTAACTTATAAATAAATTAAAAAAACTAATTATAAAGGTTTAATACCTTATATAATTAGTTTTTTTGCTTTAATAAAAATAATATTTGCTTTTAAAAACTTAATCATAGTTTTCTTTTTAATTCTCTGTATTTTAAGTACATTCCAACTCTACGTATAACTATAGAAGATGTAGTAAGAATTATTAGTGCAGTAACTATTAAAGTTATTAAATTATTGTCATAAATATCAAAAATATATCTTAGTAATCCTTCAGTTGTCATAAAAATGATTAAAATTACAGAGTCCCAAACTTCCTTTTTATAAAATACATCACCATCAGCATTTATAGTAAAAGAATATGATTTAGAACGTATATATCCAGAAATCCCACCTATAATTGCGACTATAATAAATATAAAATAGAAATATATGGGGAATTTATTGGTAGTTCTAAAAATCTCAAATAAATATATTAAAATAAGTACAGGCAAATATATGAAGGAAGAAATTTTTACTCTTTTTCTGTTGCCGGCTATATTATCTTTAATTGATTTTATTAATATTATTATAATTATTATAAAGGGTAAAAAATGAGACATAAAAAAACTCCTTTTGTTGTCTTGGGTATAAGAATATTTTAAAGTAGTTCATCTATTATATCAATTATTTTAGAATTTATAAAATTAAAAATATAAAAAATATGGAAAAAAATGCTTATATTGGTATAATATAATAAGAGATAGTTTGGGTTTAAAGGATATATATACATAATATATTAAGTTTTAAGGGGTTGGAATTTGTGGATAAATTAGATGAAATTAAGGCTTTAGTTGAAGCAAAAAATAGTTTGGAAAAACCAAATATTTTTATTCTTGCAACTATTGAAAATTGTACAAAAGTAATAAAAAATTTATTTGATGAAGATTTTAAAGCTGATGATATAGGTTTTGCTGTTACAGATATTAATAAAATTTCTTTAAAAAAAGAAGTTAACATAATTCACTCAGATAATTTTAACTTGAAGTTAAATAAAAAAGAGATAGAAAATTTGGATTATACAATAGTTTGTGTATCTTGCATAAATAAAAGATTTAAAGAAAATTTTTTAGAGGATTTAAAAGGATTTGCTCAAAAAATCAAAAATATTATATTTGTTTTAACTGACATAGAATTTTTAGATGAAAGAGAACTAGTCGAGATTAAAACATTTTTAGCAGCTAAGTTAAAAAGTAGTAAATTTTGTACTATTATGGATTCAAAGTATAAGAAAACAGAAAATGAAACTAGTATTTTAGTAGATAAAATTGGTAATAGCTTAGTGGGGATTAAAAAATTAAGTTTTTATAAATCTCAAAAAATTGAAAATTCATATAAAAAAGAATATGCAAGTAGAATAATAGAAAATTTTAAAAATATTTTTAGTGAATTAGATGATAATGTTAGCGAATTAGAGTTTAAGTATATAGTTAATAGTTTTACTAATGAACTAGTACAAGCTTATGGTTTAGAAGATAAGGGCGAAATTTTAAATAAAGTAGTTTTAAATAATATAGAAAAAATATTAGATATTAGAAGAGAAAAAGTTAAAAAAGTTTTAGAAGAATTAGAAAGAAAAAAACAAGAAGAGTTAGCAAAATTAGAAGCAGAAAGAAAAGAACAAGAAAGGATAAAAGCAGAAGCTGAAAGGCTAGAAAAAGAGAGATTAGAAGCAGCTGAAAAAGAAAGATTAGAAAAAGAGAGAATAAGATTAGAAGAGGAAAGAATTGATAGAGAACGAAAGGCAGAGGAAGAAAGAGTAAGGATTCAAGCAGAACTAGAGGCTAAAAGGTTAGAAAAGTTGAGGTTAGAAGAGGAAGTTGCTAAGAAGAAAAAAATGGAGGAAGCTTTAAAGGCTGAGAGATTAGCAAAAGAATTAGAACGTAAAAAGTTAAGGGAAGAGAAAGCAAAAAGAGAAAAAGAAAGAAAAGCAAAAATTATAGAAGAAAGATTGAAAGTGGAAAAACAGAAAATTAAAAAGGAAATAGAAAAAAATAGAAAAGAAGAAGAAAAAAAGCAGGAAAGTAAAAATAGAATAAATGAAGAAGTTAAAAGAATAAATAGAAAAGTTCCAACACCAAAAGATATAGATAATGAAGTTATTATAGAGGCTAGTTTTACTGTAGATGATTTTGAATTTGTAGAAAATGATAGAGAAAGTTGTATTAATGAAATAGAGGTTAAAATAGATTCAATTATAGAAGAAGTTATAGAGAGTAAAATGAATGAAATTATGATTGAAATAAAGAGAGAGATTAAAGCTAGATTAAAGGCTGATAATATTATTTAGTGTTAGGGGTGAGAAGATGGAGGAATTAAAGTTAGATTTAGATAATGTTTTAATAGAGAAAGATATAGTAGAAAATTTTGTTGATGAGTTAGGAATAAAATTAACGGTTATTTTAGATAAAAATATTAATTTAGAGTCTGGTGATTTTAATGAAGATGTTTTTAAGGAATTAAGTGGTATTAGAATTAAAAAAGCTTTGATTTTAGAAAAAAAGAGGTGAAATAATTGAGTATAGCATTAAATTTATTAGTTATGGGTAAGACAGGAACAGGGAAAAGTTCTTTTATAAATTATTTAGCTAGCGGGGAAAAAGTAAAAGTTGGGGCAGGAAAGAGAATTACAGAAGAAGTTATTAAAAAAGTAGATATAAATAATTTTAAAGTTGCTATGTATGATACAAGAGCTATAGAGGTAGGATCTTGTTGGGAAAATAGTATTTTTGCATCTTTTGATGCAGTAAAGAAGAAAGCAGATTTTGATATTATACTGTATTGTTTTTCGTCTTTAGAAAATGATTTAGAGAATAAAGAAATAGAAAAAATAGTAGAGATAAGAAGAAATAAAAAAATTATATTTATTGTTACATCAGATGATATTAAAAAGAGTGCTGAGAATGGTGTTTTAAGAAAATTAAAAGGTATGGGATATACAGAAAATGATTTTGTTATGGTGAATTCTGAAGAAAAATTATTTTTAACTGGTGAAAAAAGTTTGTCTTATGGAAAGAATGAAGTTTTTAAAGCTATTAGAAATAAAGTTGAAGAAGAAATAGCTATGGATATTAATTCAGATTTTAATATTGTTATATCTAGAAGAATACCTATGTGGAGTTTAAGGTGTAAAAATGAGCTTAAAAGCAATAAAAGTTTCTTTAAAATGAAGGATGAAAGAAAAGATGATGATGATTTAGTAGATGATTTTAATAGATATTTGAAGGAAACAGAGGAGGCTTTAAATGAGGAGCTAAAAGATATATTAAAGAAAACATATCAAAAGTACGATATGTTATATGATAAATCTATTCTGAAGAAATGCGATGATATACTTATTACTTCTAAATTATATATACCAGATAATAATAAAAAGGGATGCAGCCCAAGTATTATTGATAAAATAGAGAAACATTTAGAGCGATATTGGAGAGATAATTTAAAAATAGTAATTAATAATTTTGGCAGCTAAATTTAGTATAGTATTTTATTTATTCAAATAAGGCATATTAGCTTAAAGGGATAGCAATAAATATAGAACTATACTAAATAATATTAAATTTATATAATATATAGGATTTTGACAGGGGGAGATTAAAATTAAGGGGACTAAATCAGAAAAAAAGAAGAAAAGTAAATTAAAGATAATTTTAGTAAGTGTATTTTTAGTTATTATTGGGGTTATTGTAGCTGGAGGGGCTTATGTAGTTGATATCATAAATGACATAAATAAGGTTACTATTGATCAGGAAAATTTAGGTGTAGATAAAGATATTGATTCAAAAAATAAGGAAATTAGAAATATAGCTTTATTTGGTATTGACTCGCTAGGAACTGAAGGTAGATCTGATGCAATTATGATTTTAACTTTAGATAAAAAAAATAGTAAAGTCAAATTGACATCAATAATGAGAGATTCATATGTTAATGTTAATGGTAAAATGGATAAAATAAATCATGCTTATGCATATGGTGGACCAGAACTTGCTATTAAAACATTAAATGAGAATTTTGGATTGAATATTAAAGATTTTGTAAGTGTTAATTTTAATTCTTTAAAGAATACAATAGATACACTTGGTGGTGTGCAAATGAAAATAACTGAAGAAGAGGCTGATGGTAAAAAAGTACCAGGAATTAATAAATCAGGAGTGTATACATTAACAGGAGAGCAAACACTAGCTTATTCAAGAATTAGATATGCAAGTGGAGATGATTATCAAAGAACTCAAAGACAAAGAAACGTAATGGATGCTTTATATGAAAGATTAAGATATGCTAATATTACAGATTATCCTAAAATTGTTAAGGGAATAATGCCTAATATCACAACAAATTTATCTATTAGTGAAATATTAGATTTAAGTACACAATATTCAGGAATTATATCAAGGGGAATGGAGCAGAACAGATTCCCTCGTGATGGTGAAGGGAAAGGTACAACCTTAAATAACACTTATTATCTTCAATATGATTTAAATATTGCTAAGGAAGCTATGAGAGCTTATATATTTGATGATAAAAGAATTGGATTTGGTGAGGAAAATTAATCTTTTTAGAGTTTTTTAGTATAATAATTACTTTTAAAGATATATATTTTAATAACATAATTATGAAAAATAAACGGCGTAAATTCTCTGTTTTAGAGAGGTTACGCCATTTGTTTTTAGTACATAGTAGTTGTGTGTGATTTGCGAGTTCGTATAGTAAATATTGAATTGCACATTTTACGTTATAAGTTTTAAATTTATAACCACTCTGGTTTGCAAGAACCTCTTGGAACTAAAACAATATTATATTCTCCAGGAGTTTCTGACATATAAACTTGTTCTGTTACTCCTTGATATTCACCACAAGGAGTTGAAGAAGTAAAGACTTCAGGTTCTAAATTTTTATGTTCATCTGAAGAATTTACTAAGCTGCAAGCATAGTCTTTATCAAAAATGCCAAGTGATAATAACCATATAGATACTCTAGTTAAAGATACATGGACTTTGTAGCTACCACCTTCTTTAGCTCGTCTTTCTAATGCAGCCATTGCACCAGCAGCTAAAAGCCAAGAAATTACATAATCATTGACAACTTTTATTTCGGGTAGCATTGGCTTTTCGTTTGTTCCTTCAAGGCTCATAACACCTGTTATTGAACCAGCTGTTTGGTCAAAACCACCTCTTGATTTCCAAGGACCATTATACCCATTTAAAGTTACAGAGCAATGAATTATTCCAGGGCGTATTTTAGCACATTCTTCTGCTGTTATACCTAATCTTTCTAAAAGGGCAATTCGTCTATTAGCATAAAATATATCTGCTCCTTTTAATAACTCTGTAAATTTTTCTTTACCAACTCCTTTTTCAGGGTCTAAAGTACATGAACGCACTCCTACATTAGCAGTATAATAGGTATTATCAAATTCAAAATCTGTAGGTCGCCAAATATTTAAACAATCAGCACCATGTAAAGCCAATGCTCGACCAAATCCAGCTCCAGCAATGATTTGTCCCATGCCTAAAGCTTTTATACCTTCAAGTGGCTGTTTTAGGGCTTTGCTTAAGGGTTCTTTAGGACTATCACTAATTTTTTCAATTTCAATTAAATGCTTATTTGCTAATATCTCAAAAGTTTTTTCTTCAAGAAATTCATCGACGGATCTAATCATTGGCATTACTACACCAATTTTATTTCCGGCATCTTCAAGTTCTAGTGCGTTCCATTTAGATATTGCTTTTTTTACGCTTTCTTTGCTATCATCACAACCTAAAAGTTGAAGAGTAGCACTTTTTATTCCTGGATATGGATTTAAAGGCATCACCCATCTTTGATCTTTAGTTTGATAAAAAGAAAATGTAAATGGATTAAAAGGATCTGATGGCGCACTAGGTGCAAATCCATTTAAAAGTTCCCATTTTCCTTCTACAAATGGTGATAATCTGCGTAGAGATTTTCTTAAATCTACTGATATATCTTGACCTTTTCCACCTCTTAATTTCCATAAGTTTGCTGCAGCTACTGATTTAGCAGCTAATCCAATACTTGCCGCAGCTGCTAATCTTAGAGGACTTTTTACTATAGGGTCTTTGCCATAAAATCGTACAGTACCACCACAGTCACTAGATTTTAAGCCTATATCACTTAATACGTTGTTAAGTTCTTTTTTGATATCAAAATCATCTATTGTTTTTAATGGATGCTCATAATAATCTTTTATAGTATTTTTTAAATTCATAATATATGTTTGAGAAATTTAAATTCCTCTTCCTCCTTTGTATTTGTTGCGATAACTACTTTTAGTACTTCTTACTTACTTCAATTCCAATTATAGAAGCTATAAATACTATCAACAATAATCAGTAAAGTTAAATGAGTTGGATAAACAATAGATTCTTAAAATTTGTCTATTATCTTGTAAAATAGAATTGTTAATGTATTAAGTTGATTTTTTCTTTTAGTTTCTTTATTATATTTAAAGATATACTTACAGAGTAAACTTTAAAATAATAGGTGATTTATGAACGAAAAAAAAATTGACTTAAGAATAACCAAGACAGAACAATTATTAGAAAACTCTTTAATAAATTTATTAGAAATTAAATCTTTTGAACAAATAACAATAAAAGATATAACAGAGTATGCTCAAATTAATAGATCAACATTTTACTTGCATTATGAGAACAAAGATCATCTTTTTAATTCAATAATAGATAAAATTTTAAATAAATTACTTTTTGATTTAATTGAGTTAGAGGAAGATTCTTTTAGTAAAATTCAGAAGAAAACAGCTTTACATATATTCTCTACAATAAAAGATCATAAACAGTTTTTTAAAGTAATGCTTTTGAAAGGTCCTAGCATAAAATTCTCAAATTATATGGTTAAACTTATTTCTGAATTTTATGAAAAAAAAATAATAAGCCATAATGTAAATATGGATTACTCACCGGTTTCTAAAAATCTTATAGTTAATTATTTAGCTTCAGCTTATGTTGGTGTTATTCAATGGTGGCTAAAGAATGATTTAGAGAAATCTGTTGATGAAATTTCAAATGAAATGATTAATTTAAATAATTTAGGGCCAATGGGAGTTTTAAGACTTTCAAAAGAAAGAACTAATACTTTAATGAAATTTTAACAAAAAAATATCCATTTATTGAAAAATGAAACTTTCCAATAAGTGGATTTTTTCTATTATTTAGTTTTAAATATATTTTAAAGCTAAATTATTTGTATTTTATCTTTTAGGAAGGAAAAATCTCTTTTTTGAATCCAACCTCTAGAATTGATATTATCATCAGTTTCAAGTTCTATATAAAGCCAAATTTCATTAGCTATAACACATTCTTCTAAAATAGGAATATCTACAGCTTCTTTTAGTTTACAAACATACCTTTCCTTATCTATCGGTGTGAAATATACAAATATATTTTCTTTTGTAATACCAGATGAAAAAGAGGGTGATACATATTTTACTTTAATTTTTTTTAATGCTTCAATACTTGGTGCTAGCCTGTTTTTTAATGATGAAAATTGATTATTAAGTAAGCGATATTGTCTTTTCATTTCTCGCATACGAGAATCTAAAAAAAGATATGTTAAGATAATTCCTAAAATAAGTAAAATACATAAAAACAACAAAAAAACTATC
>JBOFRC010000118.1:0-1181 GCA_051650825.1 Sarcina sp.
TCTGTGCAAGAAGATAGGCAGCGCAGGGGTGCTGCGGATGAGCCTGCTGTCACATGATGCATTGATTTACAAACGTATAACTGAGACACTAAAAGAGCACCTAGTGACACCAAAGAGGAGCTACGCTTACACGATCTTCAGATCTGTTTTCAAGACCATGGCCAAGCCATTCTCTGCCTGCTTCAGATGTGGCCGCAAAGAGTAATCATTGGCGGTCTTAGGGTGGGTGGGTGGACCAGACATTTTTCCCAGCAGACATTTTGGCTTGTCACAGCAGGAAAAGCACAAGTATAATTGATAAAATTTAAAACGACTCAATTCCATTTAGTTGAGCTAGTTCCAGGGTCCTGGTATTGTGCATGCTGGCTCCTGCTATGACAAGTCAAAACCTCTGCTGTGAAAAAGGTCTATTGGGGCCTGAAGTCCCACCTCATGTCCAGCTTATCCTCTGCGCTACTAGCCTCAGTTCGACTAGTAGCACAGAGGATAAGCTGGATGTGACGCAGGACTTCAGGTCTCACAGGGCCGCACAGATACCTCAGTGTTCAACACTGTGGCCTCGCAGCAATAAGGTGAGGGTTCAGTTCTGGGCCTTGACCTCCTTGCTGTGAGAAGCACACGCGTGCTCACTGTGTTGGTGTGGGTTTACTCCGAGTGCTTCGGTTTCCTCCCACATTTTAAATTAAAATAATAATATTAAATAAAATCAAGATCAAATAAAACATCAAAACTGAATTCAATTTAATTATAAATAAATAAAATGAGAAATTACATTTCATAGCTGTAGATGTATAAGTCAGACTCAAGTCCTGCTGGTTAATAGATAAGTCCAGTTTATTAGCTCAGCTGGTCGCAGTAATATTCAGTGATTGTCAGTATTATACAACCTGTATTTGAAAGACAACACAAAATTAGGTTTTAGGAATGAAGTGTTACGAGTATGTATGCAGTTTCAGCAGCAGTAAAGTAATAATGTTAGCTACCTCTGTCCGAGGTCATGGGTCATTCCCAGCCCCATATGGCGCTGCTTTCCATGGTCCTGAATTACTGACCTGTACTCTGTTTGCGGTGCTGACGCTGTCCCGGGTCCTGATTTTTGGTCTCAGCCTCTGGCATCGCTGCTTTCCATGGTATGGAATGACCCCTCTCCACCCCTAAACACTCAAGTGGTTCAGGGGCTG
>JBOFRC010000119.1:0-1403 GCA_051650825.1 Sarcina sp.
GCTAAAATATGTGTCAACAGCTCAAACAGGTTTCTTCACACAAAATGTCGTCCGACTCCATCAGTCCTGCAGCCAGAGGAAACTGTGTTCATTAATCATTAAAATCAATAATGGGAAGCAATGATATTAACGTGTTTAATAAACAGAAGCAATGATATTAACGTGTTTAATAAACAGAAGCAATGATATTAACGTGTTTAATAAACAGAAGCAATGATATTAACGTGTTTAATTTACTGTGAAGTTAAATGTGATTTAAAAAATCAGGAGCAGGAATTTACTGAATCTGTGAAGGTTAAAAAACAAAAAGTACAACGCTAATAAAACATGCAAAACTTAATTCAAAGATTCATTAATTTATTGATCATTTGAAGAAACAATAATGATGTAACATTAATAACTTTACTTTATTATTAACAGTAATAATACTTAATAAAGTGATGAAATAAACACGTCTTCAGTCTGTAGTTTGTGTCTGCAGCCCTCAGTGCAGCCTGACAGGCACTCAACAACCAATCAACACACTGTACAAATACTTCATTACAAGCCAAAGTCCTGCATTCAATATCTCACTGAAGTAAAAGTACACAGGTGTAATCAGTAAAATATACTAGAAGTTTGTTTTAACAAATAAAAGATGTGAACTTTCTTTAAATAAAAACTCTAAATCAAAACTGTTAAACTTAAAGGAAGAAAAAAGCGTAAAAGACAAAACCAGGTTTTAACTGATTAATAAATGTTTCTGTCAACTTAAACTTTTATAAGTTTAAATATAAGTTTTATAGATATTTTCACCTTCTTGTTGGAGACGAATAAATTCACGAACACGTTTCAACCTTTACAGGAAAATATGTGGTTTGTGAAGTTGGGCTGAATAAATGAAACATTTGTCATTAATCATCTAATTTCCAATTAATCAATACGTGACTCATTCTGCATGTATATTATGTTTGCAGATTTTTCCCTTCCTGTTTCTCTCTGTGCATCAATAAAGTTTGATCTTCATTTCTTTTTATTATTTATTATTTATTTTCTTTATCTGTAAAATGATCTGAAACCATCGACTTTGCTTTGAAATTGTGATGAGAATTTTTTACTATTTTCTGAAATTTTATAGACAAAACGATGAGTTGAAAAAATAATCAGTACATTAATCAATAATAAAAAAAATTTAAGAGTAGGCTTAAGACTTTCCTCTGTGATAAAAACTTATAGTTAGGGCTGGCTTGGGTGAATCCTGAACCATCCCTTAGTTATGCTGCTATAGGCCTCGACTGCCAGGAGACTTCCCATGATGCACCTCTCTCCTCTCTCCTCCTCTCCCTCTCCATCTGTATGCATATTTATCCCATTACTGCATGTTACTAACTCGACATCTTCTCTCTCCCGTAGTTCTGTGCTTT
>JBOFRC010000120.1:0-29699 GCA_051650825.1 Sarcina sp.
CATCAATAATAAAATCCGAATTAGATTTTACTATATTTAGCATTTCTAAATAAGCGACTCTTCCTTTAGAAATATAGTAATTTAAATCTTCTATCAATGCCTCAGTTGATTTATTTCTGTTATCCCTTAAAATACGTCTTGCCATTGCAATATCTAGTGGAGTATCTATAAATATTGCATAATCGATATATGGTGAAACTGTATGATTTTTATATGCAAACGGATAATCAAGTAATATATACTCAAGACTAGGCTCAGTTAACAATTCTTTAATTTTTTCTGCTAAGGTAGCAATATTCCATTCATTATAATCAGCTCCTCTTTGTACCCATTCAAAGAAGTCGTTCGGATATTCATCAAAATCATACTCATCAAAATAAAGTGCTTTTGATGACTTTAGTATACTATTTAAAGTTTCTACAACTGTAGTTTTACCGCCACCAGATACTGCTCCTATTGCTATTACCATTGTTTTTTTCATATAATTACCCCCTTTTTATTACACTAACTTTTATAAAAACTATTTTATCTATCAAATATACCAACTAATATAGGCTTTATTTACATATATATTTACAATGGTTTTAGCTGATAGTATCTTAAAGAGTTACAAAATATATTAAATAATTAAATTTATAAAATCCTAAATAACTTTTGTACTTAGTTATTCTGTATTCTTTTTCACATAACAATATAGATTTCAAAACACGCTCTAGCTAGACACCTTATACTACATATAAATCTTTGATATTATATAGTAATTTAGATAAGAAAACAGACTAGCCTTTATCTTAGCTTCTTATAATTAATTATTTACTTGCACTCAAAACTTCAAATAATTCATCAAAATTATAACCTTTTTTATTTATATTATCTTTTAATAAGTGTACTTTACTAATTTTAATATTTATATCAACACCTTTAATTTTAATATCAAAATCATTAAAAATTATTCTATTAGTCTTTTTATATTCTTTTAGCTTTTCTTTATCATTTATTTTATTTTTTATAGCATTGTTATAACTTCTATTTTGATTATTAAAATTAGCAAAAATATTTTTATCAGATTTTAAATCTCTCATGTCTTTATATTTAAACTCTTTACTTAATAAAAATTTTTTGTAATCTCCACTAAAACTTAATGAATGCATTGCTAAAAAATATTCAAAATCCGGATTTGAACCTATTAATAAATATGGCACTCTACTATTTTTATTTATTGAATTTATATAAGTTATAAGCTCAATAAAACTTTTTTCTTCCATATCATTTATATATCTATCTAAATCTAAAATAACAAAAACAGCAAGATGTCCCATTGTTTTTAAGTCTTTTTTTAAATTTATTATTACTGATTTGTAATTACCACTTACAATATTAATTTCTTTTATACTAATTTCTAAATCTTTCTGTTCTTTTTTTAAAGCTTCAAAGTATCTTTTTTCAGTCTCACCTTCAACATATAAAACTATATTTTTTTCAATACTTCTTTTCCTTCTAGGCATTAGGCACTCCTCCTAATAATCCTTTTAAATATAAATCATATACTTTATGATTATCATACTTATAATCATCAAAGTCAGATAATGAATACATCTCAGACTCTAATGTTGTATAATCCTTGTCTACAAAGTAAATTTGTTCTTTCATAAATATATTTGTATCAAGATGCATAACATTATGAGTTGTAAAAATAAATTGCCCTCTTATACTACAAGCTTTAACATAATTAACTACTCTTGCTGCTAATATAGAATTTAAAACTCTATCAACTTCATCTGCAAATAAAACCTTATTTTCATAAATTACTTGCCACAATGAAATTGCCCATGCAAAAAATTCATTAACTCCTGACGAATCATCTGAAATGTAAATCTTAAATTTTTCATCTCCCACTTTTCTAACAATTATACTTTCTTCAAACGGTTTTTCATCATTTATTTCAACTTCTATAATTGTAGAATCAACAAGTGCAAAAATCTCTAAAAACTCCTTTGTTTTTAAAATAGTTAAATCTTTTTGTGTTTTTTCAAAAGATTTATATTTATTATAGCTTCCACTATCCGGTATAGAAACAAGTACATTTTCTAGTATATATTTTCTAAAATTCACAATATGATTAACTCCTAATATATTTAAAGCATTAATCATAAGTCCTTTATTAAACTGATCTTTAACAACTTTCATTAAAGATTTATCTATATACTTTTCTAAATATTTAATATCATACTCAGCTTTCATTGTACCTTGTTTTTCTATATTTGAATCAATTCTATTTACTTTATATATTTCTTCATTTTTATCTTGCTTTTGAGTATTTTTTCTAACTAAAAACTCTTCTGATATTAAACTAGAACTATCAAGTGATAACTTATAAGTATAAATATATTCATCACTTAAAATTTCAATCTCAAAATTTTGTGGTTTATCCACATATCCATTTTGGAGATTTTTTTTACTTGTACTATCATTTGATTCTATGACATACTTAAAAAAATCTAAACTTCTCATAAAACTAGTTTTACCACCAGCATTTTCACCTACTATAACTGCAATTTTAGAAACTTTTAACTTATCATTTATTTTTGCCACATTATTATTAAATCTTTGAGTTACTTTTCCTGGTATCATTGAAAAATCAACTTCATCATTAAAAGCACCAAAATTTGAAAATTTATATTTTAATATCATAAAATCCCCTCCAAATTACTTATCTAATATTTTATCATTTCTACAATAAATTTTCTATAATAACTTTAAAATGAAGTTATTATAGAAAATTTATTGTCATTATTTATTACTTTTATTCTTTTTTCTTAAAATTCACTTTTATATTTATACCTTTCTTTTTATTTTCAAAGTTCACTTTAAAATTTGAAAATTTATTAGTTATTGTTTCACAAAAAAAAGATAGGCTATTACACCTATCCCTGTTAAAATTAACTTTTAGAAATACTTATTTCATTCTCTACTTCTTGAATTTTTTGTTTAGCTCTATTACTCAAATTAAGTTTTCCTGATTACTTTTAACATTTAACCTTAAGATCAAAAAATTTCTACACCAAACTTACCATTTCTAAGATCTTCATACGCTTTGTATATTTCATCCTCTGTATTCATTACAAATGGTCCATAAGATGCAATAGGTTCATTTATTGGTTGTCCACTTAAAACAACGAATAATGCTTCTTCATTCATTCCTTCAGCTAAGATATCACCTTCAATATTATCAAAAAGAATTAAATCCCCTTCTTTAGCTGAATCTGCTCCATTTACTTTAATATTTCCTTTTAAAACAAGGATAGCTGTATTAAAATCACTTGGTTCTTTTAATGTTATTTTTCCACCTTCTTTTAATTTAACATTATAAAGATCTATATCAGTAAAAGTACTTGCAGGTCCCTTCACACCATTAAAACTTCCAGCTATAATACTTACTTCTCCTTGATTATCATCAAGTTTATATATTCCCATATTATCTTTTAATAAAGTTTGATATTTAGGTTCTGACATTTTTTTGTTTTTAGGAAGATTCACCCAAAGTTGAACCATGTGTAGCACTCCACCATTTTCACTAAACTCTTTTTCATGATATTCTTTATGTAAAATCCCTGATGCTGCGGTCATCCATTGTACATCACCAGGACCTATAACTCCATGATTTCCTTTATTATCATGATGCTCAACTTTACCTTCATAAGAAATTGTTACTGTTTCAAAACCACGATGTGGATGTGCTCCTACACCCCTTCTTTCTTTTGTTGGCTCATAATAATGTGGTGCATTATAATCTAATAGTATAAAAGGAGATAAACGTTTCATACTCCCTATTGCTGTTGGTATATATTGATTTACTTTAAATCCATCACCTACCATATGACTTTGTGTATTTGTGAAAATTCTCTCTATTGTTCTAAATTTAGTCATTAATTATCACTCCAATCTATATAAAACACATTTACTCTAATCAACATTTTATTACTAATTAGTGATAAAATATTAAAAATAAAAGAAATATGTTCTTTTATTTTTTTACGAACTATTTTTTCTATGTTTCAAATATATCACTAATTAGTGATATTGTCAAATTTATATGCATACTTAAATTATTTATTTTGATTATTAGATTCAATAATCTCACTAAGCTTTACTTCTGGATTTCGCCATCTCTCATTGTTTCGTTCTTTTTTTAAATGAATAGCTTTTTTAGGACAAGAATGAATACAAGCTTGACAACATAAACATTGATTGAAAAATTCAACCTTATCAGTTACCTTAACATTTCCAGCAGGGCAAACCTTAGCACATATCCCGCATTTAACACAGTTATCATCTACAATATAATTCTTTGCATAATCAGGTTTTTCAAAATTAAGAACACTTTGCATAAACCAAGTTCCAGCTTTTCGCCCTACTCCAGTTCTGGCTTTAAGAATTTTTTGTTCTTTTACATCTTTTACAATTTTAATAATATTTTCTTCTATATTTTTTTTGTATAAATTTTTCTTCTCTTTGACAATATCAAACTGTGGCTGATAATTATCTAACATCGCTATTGAATTTATATAATCAAAATGGTATCCAGACTTCTTAGCAATTGTCTCTGCTACTTCTCCTGTATTTCCATCTAACATTCCATAAGTATTTATAGCGAACATATAATCAGCCTCTAACTTTGATTTTTCTAAAAATTCTCTCACTATCTTAGGTACATTCCACCCATACGTTGGAAAAATAACACCTATAATATCATCTTTAAAATTTAAAACTTTTTCATTTATTATTTGCGGTATTGAAATAAGATCTCCATTAAATCTCTTTGCAACAGACAAACTATTCCCTGTCCCTGTAAAATAAAATATTTTCATATAAATTACTCCTTAAAAATTTTACTTGTTATCTATTTAAATTTATTATAAAATCGATGTAACAAATGTGACATCTAAATAAGTGTATCAATAAAGCCTATTGAATTCAATATACTTTACCTCGGATGTAACAAATAGAAAGGAAGTGTTACATTGGACAATAACACAGCATTACAAAGAAAAAATATACTTCGTCAAAATAACGAAGAATCAAATGCTATTACACGTGAATCTATAGAATCTGCTCTAATTCAGCTCATGAAAACAAAATCTTTTCAAGAAATTTCAATTACTGATATTTCAAAAAAAGCTGGAGTTTCTAGAAATGCATATTACCGTAACTATTCTTCTAAAGAAGATATTCTCTCTAAATACCTTCAAAACATTTTAAATCAAATGAAAAATTCTCTAAGTAAATATAATCCTCTAGTAGATACTAAAGAATGTTGGATTGCTCTTCTAGAGTCACTAGAGCCTTTTTATTTTCATTTTAAATTACTTTTAGAAGTTGGATATGGAGATAAAATAAGAGAAGAATTTTTAAAAGAAATCAATAGAACTATATCTGTTGATAACGCACAGTATTACTATAATTGTTATCTAGCAGGTGCTCTTTGTAATGTTATTTTCGAGTGGATAAAAAACAACATGATATTATCCATCAATGAAGTAGCTGAGATTGGGTGTAATCTGATGGTTAATGGAATTAAAAGTATGGCAATATATTGTCCTGCTATTAAATCATAATAATTTGATAAAGCTAGCTTTATTCCACACCTAATAATCCCCTAATATTTATACTCTCATACCACTTTTATAGTACCTGCTTAAGTAGTTATATAATCCTATTTCTTAAAAAGACAGTTTATTGTTATACATATAAATATAATATTTTTATAACTATTTTTAGCTAATAGGTATTTATAATATAAAAATGGAAGCACAACTGCTTCCATTAATCTAATTTAGCAAATTTAAAATCAAGTGATCATCTATAAATCCAACATATCCATCTCATTATTTTCTCTAATATTATAAATATTATCAATAGCTTTTTCTCCAATATGTTTAAATACATCGTCATCTATTCTAAATGCTAAAACATCATTTTTAGAAATGTTATTTATAATATAATCTTCTATTTT
This sequence comes from Sarcina sp., assembly GCA_051650825.1. GTDB lineage: Bacteria > Bacillota > Clostridia > Clostridiales > Clostridiaceae > Sarcina. The sequence continues at coordinate 6,014 of JBOFRC010000120.1, forward strand.
TATTGTATCTATTACTTCTTTCTTTTTATACATATAAATATCTGATTCAAAATTATAATATTTATTAGGACTATTAAATGCTGGCCTTGTTAAATTGCTACTACCTATAATAACTTGTGTTAAAGTATTATAATAATCAAAGCTTTGGAACTTCATTGCCATTTTAGCATGGAACTTATTAGAGCTATACCCAGCTCGCATTAAAAATTTTTTATTTCCATTATTCTTTTTATTCCATACTTGGCAAATATCTTCTCCTAATTTTTTAAAATAATTAGCTAAATCTTGAAAGTTTTTATAGTTATCATCTAATATATACTCACCATTACTATCTTTTGTAGCCTTATAATCATTATCCTTTTTATATTTATCTGTTTGTCCACCATAAAAATCCATATAAAAAGTATTGCTTATTGAATTTTCAATCCAATTCCTAAAAGCATTCTCAAAAAATTTAACATTATCAGGATTTATAATTATATCTCCAAAATACCCACTAGTAATAACTAAATAAACACCTTCACTGCGAATCAACTCCCCCAAGCTACTTTTAAATGGCACAATATCAGAACTATTTCTAAATAAAATTTTAAAATATCCCATATAAACCTTCCTTTTTCAATATAAAATAATAAAAACTTTTACTTCCATTCAACATCAATAATATTTCTATCTTTAACAGTAATTTTATTTATAATAATTTTATACAATCCATTGAGCTCTTCCTTAGTTATATTAAGATCTAAAACTTGTAGCACTTTATTTAAAGTAACTTTATCCACGTGAATATCATCTAGCCTTGTTACATCAAATTCTAATCTTTTTTTCACTATAATCTTATTATCTATCTCATTTTTAATTTTTTGAGCCTTACCTTTCCCTTCTGATATAGATATAATATCGTTAAGCACCATTTCCTTTAACTTTTCTAATTGCTTTTCTAATCTTACTATTTCAAAATCAACATTTACTATCGCCATCTCTAATTCTTGTTTTTTTTCGTCTACATTAAAAGTATCTAATCCTTTTTCAATATCCTCTATAAACAGCTCTAATCTATTTCGTATTTCCTGATGTATTACTGGTGTTATAAATCCTACATCAGCACAATACTGACACTTACTTACTGACTCTCGAACTTTTCTATCTTCCCTATATTTAATACTCCTTATATATCCACAAGTATGACATACTACTATTCCAGATAAACTAAAAGTATGTTTAGCTCTCTTCCTAGTTCCTTTTAATCTCCCATTCTTATATTTTTCAATTTCTTGAAACTCTTTTTCTGTTATAACAGGCTCATGTTTTCCTTTTACATATTCATTAGCATATCTAACGTATCCTCTATGAACTTTATTACATAGCATACGTCTTATAGTAATTGCTTTCATTCCAATCTTTTCTGCTATTAGTCTTGGTGATAAACCATCCATAGCAAGTTTCACTATATGTCTATACTTCTCATAATCTTCTGGTACAATATCTAAGCTCTTAGTTTTAGAGTTATACCTATATGGAAATGGTGGTGTTGTAATACAATTTCCTTGTCTAAAGCTATGAAGTTTACCAGTTTTCAAACGACCTTTTATTATTCTAAACTCTTGTCTAGCTAAAAGCTTTTCAAAGTCACTTGTGATAATATCTGTTTCATTTGTAAAGTTATATCTTCTATTCGGAGTTATTATATCTATATCATTATCTTTAAAAATTTGTGTAATTAAAGCTTGATGATATTCATTTCTTGAAAGCCTATCAAGTGCCATAATCACAACACATTTATAACTTTTGATATTCTCTAAAAATCTTATTAATTCTGCTCTCTCCATAGTATCTGAACTAGCAATTTCTTTATATACATCATAAGTGTACTCATAACTTTCACATAATGAAATTAATTGCTGCTCATGCTTTTGTAAATCATCCAATACTCCCCTACTCTTTCTTAAATAAATAGCAACTTTCTTCATATCCATACACCTACCTGTCTCAACTTTTCTTTTTATCAACTGACTTATACTTATAAAAAAGTCTTAAAAGCTCCTTTGTAAATGTATCTATTGCCTTTGAGCTTGGTTTATTCACTTTATTTTTGTCCATAATAAAATCCTTTAACTTAATTACTTATTTAATAAATATTAAGTCAAAGGATATTTTATTCTGTATTCTTTTTCACATAACAATATATAATATTAATTAAAACCCAAACATTGAAAATTGCTCTATAAAATCATCTATAATATCTAAACTAGGTGACTGGTAAATTTCTACACCTATTCTTTTGCAAAGATCCATAATGATATTACCTATGTAAATATCCCTTACAACTATCTCCTTTGGTTTTCGTCCTATTTCTAGCATATGATTTATAAAAATATTGAATATATAATCTGCATCATTATTATTTATATTCACTATATCCTGCTTAACAGGCATACCAAGCTCACTATCTACAAGAATAGCCATTCTAGCCCTAATAGGCTCTACATATTCCTTTTCTTTATATAAAGTTGGTAAGTTAGCAATATCAATTTCAAATGAAGCATTATATACTGGTAATTTTTCTAATTTTTTTATTAGCAACTCATCTTCTAATACTAATATAGAATTTTTAAACTGAACTTCTACATATTCAGCTTCAAAGCTCAACCATTCTTTTTTATTATTATCATAACTTCTCATAAGAGTTTTATGATTCTTAAAATCTACTTTTAAACCATTCTTAAATATCAAAATACTTTCATATAACTGTTTTAATATTTCTGTAAGCTTTAAAACTTCTTCTTTATTAGGCATAAATTGATCAAATTTAGGATTAAAAGTTCTAAAATAAATCCAATTATTTTTTCCTCTAAATTTGAACCCTAAATCTTTTATAAGCTCTCTTTCCTTAGTTGTTAACTCATCTCTATTTCCAAAATTACAATTTATACTACTTTGATATCTTAAAATTTGTAATGGTGGCATTTGTTCTGATTTTTCTATAAGTTCTCCAAGATTATATATAGAATTATTACCTATATAAGTGGCTATTCCAAAACACTCTCCAGCTGCACCCATTACGCTACATATAGACGCTTCATCATTAAGTTCCACTGAACAAATATCCATATCCCTCAAAAATTCCCAAGGTTTTAATTCTTTTATTTTTATCCCTATTTCATATAATAACTTCCATTCCTCTAAAGTTGCTTCTTTTCTTTTCATATTTCTTCCTTTCTGTTTATATTAACTAATTATTTTATAATAACATAATTAATGCAATAATATATATAAACTGAAATTTTTTTATATTTTTCTATTCTATCTATAACAGTGCAAAAATACTTGAATAATTTTACAGTTGTATAAAATAAAAAACATTTGTAACAAATCCTTGTTAAAATTAATTTCCCACACAAAAGCTAAAAGAAGATTATTACAAATGTTTCAAGAACTTATTATATCAAAAGATTTAAATTGTTATTATATCTAACTAAGCCACAATTTAAAAATTCAAGTGCTATTTTAAATGGCATGGCTACTAATGGGTTTAATGGAAAATATCACAAATTTACAGCAAGTAGCTACTCATAGAACAAACATTGGAAGATTTATATCCACTTATTGATGAGATGAAAATTTACTAACAAACGCAATGAAAAAAATCTTATAAATACCATGCAAAAAAGGGCGAAAGAATCAAAGAAATCAGTATATTTTATAATTGATGATACAATTTCTAAAAAGACAAAGCACTCGTCAAATGCTAAAAATCCTATAGAAAATTGTAAATTTGCATTCTTACATTTAGAATGTAAAAAGTTTATGCACATCAAATTATTGTTAGCCTATTATCATGTGATGGTCTTACTTTACCTTATTCAATAGACATATATGATAAAGAAACTATGAGTAAAATTAAACTTGCACAAACTCTAATAAATGGTTTAGCGAAGAAATTTGATGATTTTATTGTTCTTGCTGATAGCTGGTATAGTTCAAAGACTATTTTTTAACATATATTGAAGATAAACAGAATTATATTGATGCTATAAAAACTAATAGAGTCATATATCCAGAAGGATGCCGCAAACTTGGAATAAAAGTTCACTCACTTGCTAAAGATTGTAAAGCTAAACTTGGCTTAAATGGTTACCAAATCCACAAATTAAAAGTGATTAAACGTTATTTATTAATTATGCATACTGCAAACTACACTCAAAATTTTCGAATAATTTCGCTATTGGTTTTAAAAAAGTGAAAAAAACTTTAGAGAAAGAAAAAATAAAACTTATTGTTGATGCAGTTAAAAAAGGTCTTCCGTTACCCGAAATTTTCAAACTCCTAAATATTGTATAAGCAATCATGTATATAACTGTAAAATTATTCAAGTAAAAACGCACTATTATAGCTATTTTATATTTTTTTTCAGCGAAAAAATCTAATATTAAATCACTTATAATTCCTGCTATTACCACTATGACGAACGCTCAAATAGGTGTCGATGAATTAAAGAAATCACTCATTGTTATCCATCCTCATTTTCACCATAAAAATTTTTAACGGATTATTCCAGACTTTACACTTTCATAGTTTTCAACTAAACTATTTATTGCTTTTTCAAGTTCTTTAGCTACTAACTCTTCATTTTTATCTGGTTTGAAATTTATAAACGTTAAATAGTAATCATCTTCCTTTTCTAACTCATGGGTGCTCATAGAAGATATTGGACATAGAACTATTACATCTCTAACTGCTTCCATATTTGTAATATATCCTTCTCTGGTTTTAAATCCACTTGCATAATCTAATAACTGCTTACTTATACAATTCGTATCTTTTTTCTCATTAAATGTCCATAAATATGTCCTATCTCTATATTTGAATTCAAAAATTATACTTCCTATATATGATATCCCTTTATAAACATCTAACCTTCCATCTGGTCGATTGCTACTTCTCATACTATACAAAGGCATATCATTTTTATTAGTTTTTGATTTCACGCGTGGTAGTTCAGAGTCATAAATAAAATTTATACTAATATTATCTTTTTTTAAATTTATTCGAGTATTTGCCTTTAAATCTGGTATTATTACTTGGTGTTTATATAAATTTTGATCAAAAAGCCACCCTCCAAGCACCTCAAACTTCAGAGAATCTCTTAATATCTTATTTAATTTTATATAACACCACATTTCATAAAGTTTATCAGTCTTTTTCATTTGCACAGAATAATTAGTATCTAAAGTTATATTGAAACTTTCATTTTTCAATTCACGATACAACTTATATAATATATTATACCTTGCATCTTGGAACATTGAATGTGGTAAAGTATATTCAATTGTACTACTTACAAAAGAATACCACTCTTTTCCTTTTAGAATATTAATAGAATTTTTTATTTTAATAGCACTATTCCTCAATTCATTTAAATGTACAATTGTACTAGTTTTAATTCTAGGAACTTCAATGTCATTTTTATATTTTTCTTTTTGTTTTATTAATCTATTTTTACTTTCTATTGAATTATTTAATATTTTTATAAACTCATTCAATTCAGTAGTAAGATACTTTAGTATTTTTTTTAAATATCTATTTTCTGGTAAATTATATTCAAAATATTTTATTGGAACATTCATATACCCTGTTTTCACTTTAGAGGTTAAGTATTTTTGTACTCCTATATTATCAATTACTTTTACTTTATCTCTAGCTACATTTTTGTAATATTTAGCAATTTTATAATTAGGTTTATTACTTAAATCTAGTAAAGCAGCCATTATAATAGGGAATTTATCCTTGATAGCTAAAAATTTAAATAGATTTATAGGAACCTCATTTGTGTCATATAGATTTCCTAAACCTAAATTTCTCCTTATCAACTCAAATGCTAAACCATTCAACTCTTTTTCTAGCTCTAATTTAATATTCTCTGCTTCATTTTTTTCTAAAAACTTATATGCTACTTTAAACATTGAAAAATATTCAATAGTATCAATTATTACTTTCACTACATAATTTCCAGGAATTAAAGGATAGTTTCCAACATCACTTAATGTTATTGCTTGATTACTAGGTTTGATATACAAATTTTCAAACCCTTCACTTCCTTCTATTAAGTTGTAGTCTAACATCTCTAATCCTTGCATGTATAATTTAGCATCATTAGAAATACTCTTAAAATGTATTAATGTTTTTTTATTTTCTTTAATTTCAATAAATATTTTAGCATTACATGCTTCAGCAATAGTCTTATAAAATCTCAAATTTTCTTTTAATTGTGGTTCTTGCAACTTAAATGAGAAATCACTTAAAAATTCCACTGTAAATAACTTATCACATTGTATATCCATAGAATTCCAACTCTCTTGCTTTTAAATTTATAATTTCTCTCGATTTATCAAAATTTGAAATATCCTTATATTTATTCAAAATATCAACAAGTTCTCCTTCTTGGTATTTATTATCAATGATTGAGCCAACTATTAGTTCAATTTGTTCTTTAGGTCCACGAATTTTTGTTAGAATTCTCTGTACAACTTGTATATCAAATCCTTCCTCTCTTGCTATTGAACAACCTAGTGGTATATTCACCAAATATTCTGATATTTGATTCAAAACTCTAAACCCTACTCCAAAATTTTTATTTACTTTATTTATACAAGTGTGTAATTCTTCTAAAAGTTCAACTTCCTTTTCCTCTAGATACAAAAAATTACCTCCTTCTATAAATTCATTATATACTTTGAATTTTATTTCTTTTTCATTTTTTCCTTTTGCTTTAATTTTTGTTTTATTATTATATACCTCTTTAAAAGATACTTTTGATAGATTTATAACATTAGCTCTATCTAAAACTTTATCTGAAAAATGATACGTTGATTCATCTATATTTACAGTTCCTACGAATAGTACATTGTCGCTAATCTTAATTTGACTAGGATATTTATTAGAATTATATAATTTAGATTCTAGCTCTTTATTGTATAAACTTAAAATTCTATCCTCAGTATCCATTTCTAAAACTGATAAAAATTTAGAAAAATAATGCTCGACTCTAGCTAAATTCATTTCATCTAAACAAACTATATAAATATTATTCTCGTGCATAGTTGCCTCTAATAAAATATCTACTAGCCCAGAATCAGCTGGAGCATAAATATTGTGCATTGAATCTACATATCCTATCAAGTCAGTATCATCAGCCCAAGAAGGACTCACTGGAATAAAATTAACTTGTCCACTATTAATTCCTAATGCTTCAGCATACAACTTAACTAACTTAGATTTTCCAGAACCACTCATACCAGATAAAATAACAAATTTTGAAATTTTCATTGCTACATGAAAATTTATTAAATCCTTTTCATCATAAAATAAATTCAAGTCTTTTGCTTTTTGTTTTAAATCCTCTAAAAAATTATTTTCTGTATAAATTTCTATATTTTCATTTTTCACAATAGATTTTACCATATTGTCTCCTTCCAATTTAGTTAAACTAATTTCATTTAATATTTCAGTATCTTCAACAAGTATACTTTCTATGTTCTTACTTTTTAAAAATTCATCTATTTTGTCATACTGTTTAGTACGTATGACCTGTTCTATTAACGAACTTTTTTTTACTTTCATGAATCCATTTTTAAATTTAAGCTTGTTAACTTTTAACACCTTAGCTAGTAAAGTTACTAACTCTTCTTTGCGTAATTTACCTAATCTTTTAGTCAAACTTATTTCTGCTGTATCATAAACGTCTTTATTTTGAACATTCATTTTACCACCCCTAAAATAATTTTACCATATTATGGAATATAGTAAAAGATGAATATTATGTAAACTAACCATAACTATAATCTTTAGTACAAAATCTTCACTTTATAAAAATCTTCTGATTTAATACCAACAGTATCAGCCTTTATCCTCTCAAAAGTATCCTTAGTTATTAAAATAACTTCTTCGCCTTTATCCTTTAAAAACGTACAAATTTGAATTATCCTATTATCAGGCTTATTAATATCCCATGCATTCGGAATCTTAGCACCATAACCACCAGTCTCAACTCGTAGCTCTCCACCATTCTCTAAAACAATTCCATTACTCAACTTTCCATTTTCTCTTAAACCATCTAATATTCTTGCTGCTTGCCTTGCATTAAACCCTAAATCATTATTACTTTTTTTCATATTATCAAGTTCTTCTAAAACAACTTCTGGAATCACAACATAATTATCATCAAAAGCAAATATAGCTTTAGGAGAATGTAACAGAACATTTGTATCTAGCACATAAGTTTTTTTCAAAAAAATCACTCCTTATTGGAAAGTTTAAACCTCTCTATATTTACATTATATGTTAAAACATCAAAATAAATCGTTAATTATATAAAAAGAAATCCCATTAAAGCAAATTTTTGCTTTAACAGGACTTCTCTATAAATAAATTAATATTCTATTATTTAAATTTCGAATTTTGGGCAAAAATTTTTTATCTATTATAATATAATAGATTATTAATTCATTACAACTTCATTATCCTCTATAGGGATTTGTTTTTTATTATTGAAAGCATATAAAATTATAGCTCCGATTATAATTAAGACATATCCTATATATTGAATATGGTGTGGTAGTTGTCCAAATAATAAGAATGATAATCCAGCTGAGAATATTGCATCTGAATAACTAAATACTGATATTTCTCTAGCAGGTGCACATTTATATGCAAGGACTCCTAAAACTTCTGCTATTGAGTAAGCTACTCCTGCACCAAGTAATAGTAATAAATCTCTAGTTGTAAGTGGTACATAATGAACCAACATACTTGGAACTGTAAAGAATAGAGATGTTATTGCCATAACTAATATTATTGTTTCCGGCTTTTCTCTGTGACCTAAATGTCTTACAAGTACATAAGATAATCCATTAAAGATTGCTCCAAGAAGTGCTACTCCTGCGGGAATAATTGCTAACTTTCCACCTGGATTTACAATAAAGATCATTCCACTTAAAGCTATTAAAACAGCTATAACTTGTATTGATTTTAACTTTTCTTTTAAGAAAATTGCTGAGAATAATATTATAAAGAATGGGCAAAGATTGCTTATAATAACTGCATTTGGTAATATCATATGAGTTATTGCATAATAGCTGGTAATTGCACCAAGAGTACCAAAGGCACCTCTACCAAGGAGTGCAAGTCTGTTCCCTTTATGACCAAGGGCTGGGGCTTTACTTTTGAATAGCATTATTATTGATGTGATAAAAATTACTATGTTTCTATAAAAAACTTCTTCCTGTTGGGGGATACCATGTACTCCCTTTATAAATGCTCCTGTCACCGAAAAACTCAGGGCCATGAGTAAAATAAGTATAATACCTTTAGTTCGACTACTTCTCATTTGTTTTGAACTCTCCTTCAATTTAATTTCTTAAATGATTATAGTATTACATTTTGATAAATACAACATATTTTTGCACATTCAAAAAAAATATATAGATTATATAATTATTTTAAGAAATTTTATGAAAATAGCTAATATACCTAACTATCTGCTTATTATATTATTAATCTCAATTTTTAACAATCGAACATTAACTCATCAAAAACAACTTTTCATTCGCGACTATTTATGATACCATTTTGTATATTTACTGGCTTTTTTGGTATAATCATGAACATAAGTATAATTTACTAAAGAGCTTAATTTAACATAATAACTAATTAATTATATAATTATTAAAATTCAATTTAACTTTAAGTCTACAATAATTCGTAAATTAAAGTCATCTAGGGCTTTATGTTTTTATAGTCTATGCATGAAAGTAATACTATTAAAAACACTAACTAATAGATAAAATTACATAAGGAGAATACTATGAACTTAGAAATTTTAAAAAATAATTTAAACAACTTAACTACAGATCATATTATGATTTTTGATACTATCAATTCAACCAATTTATATTGTAAAGAAAATTATAAAAATTTAAATGATAAAACTCTTATTTTAGCTAATGAGCAAACAGCTGGCAAAGGTAAAAGTGATAGAAAATGGTTTTCACCATCTGGAGGAATATATCTTTCCTATTTATTAAAACAAACACCAACAGCTACATCAATAATCCCTCTCATAACTTCTTTAGCTGTTATTAGAGCTTTAAAAACTCATAATTTATTAGCTAAAATCAAATGGCCTAATGATATCATTTATGAAGAAAAAAAACTTGGTGGTATACTTGTTGAATCAAAAATAAATTCAATAAATTACGAATACATAGTTATAGGAATAGGTCTTAATTTAAATTCTGAAATACCTTCAAAAGATATTGAAAATAAATTTATTTCTTTAAAAAATTCAAATCTAAAAAAAGAAATCTTAATTGCTGATATAATAAATCAAATAGATTTACTTCTCTCAGAAAATGTTAGTCTGCCTTATATTCTAGCTGAATACAAAAAAAACTGCATTTTAATTGGGCAAAATGTACTCCTATATAATGAAAACACAGAAAAAAAGGTGGATGTTATAGATATCAATAATGATGGTACTTTACTTGTTAAAGATGAGCTAAATAATATATTTAAAATTGCTTCTGGAGAATTTTCTATTACAGGAATCGATGGATATATCTAAAAAAGAATAGGCTGAGATATCTCAGCCTATTCTTTTTGATCATTTTCTTTTGAATCTTTTTGATTAGTTTTATTTTTTTCTTTATCATTATTTTTTGTATTTTTACATTTATCTTCTTTTTTGTCTTCTTTTTTATCTCCACATTTATCTTTTTTATTTTCTACATCATCTTTACACTTATCTTTTTTATTTTCCTCTTTCTTATCTTCATCTTTTTTCATATTATCTTTTTTGTTATCTTCACATTTGTTGTCTTTTTTATTATCATCTTTATTTTCAGTTTTATTTTTATATTTATCTTTATTGTATTCTTTATTGCTAATATCTATTACTTTTAAAATTTTAGCATTTTCTAAAACTACTTTATTTCCATTAATTTCTTTTAATGTTCCTGATATAACAACCTCATCACCTTCTTTGCATTTAGAAGTTTCTTCTTTAGTTGTTATACATTTAGCTTTTTTCATTGAGCTATCTTTACTCATTATATATGATTCTCCATCAGCATCTTTTACTTTACAAACTTTAATTTTTGCAATTATTTCTTTGCCCATGTACTTATCATACTCTTCTTTATTACCCTTAAATCTCACAATATCACTTATAGAAAACTCTGTACTTGCTTCATTTGCAGTTTTTTCTAACTTTTCTTCTCCATCTTCTGCCTTTTTCTCTGCATCTACCCATATAGTTTCATATACAGCATCTGTAGTTGTTGCTAAACAAGTAGTTGTAGCTGCTCCTATAGGCATTAAAGATATTGCTAAAGCAGCACATAGTGTTCTTAAATTTTTATTCATTGTCTAATTCCTCCTAAGTAAAATACTAAACTTAATATTCCACTAACAATATAAATTTATACATAAATAACTAATATATTTTTTTATTTATTGCAGTTGTCCATCAAATTATATTATTATATATAAAGAGACTTTAATTTTTTTTATTAAGGAGTATTATAATGAAATTATTAATTTTTGATACAGAAACAACAAGTATCAAGCCAGGTAGCATCTGTCAACTTAGCTATATCCTGATAAATACAGATGTTAAACCACAAGTAACACAAGGACACAACTTTTTCTTTACAGTAGAAGAAATGGATCCCGCAGCTGAAAAAGTACATAACTTTTCACTTGAAAAATTATATGAGCTTAGTAATGGACTTTATTTTGATGATCAATATGAGCAGTTTTTACAAGATTTTATGGATGCTGATTTTATAATAGGTCATAATGTACCATTTGATATAAAATTCTTAAAACATGAGTTATCAGATTTATTCTTAGAAAAAGAATTTGAACCTAAAAATATATTCTGTACAATGAAATATTATAAAGATATCTGTAAAATTATTAATCCATCTGGAAATTATAAAAATCCAAAACTTGAAGAAGTTATAAACTTCCTTGGTATAACTAAGGAGCAAATAGCAACTACTGCTGATAAGTTATTTGATGGAAGTGGTAATTATCACGATGCAAGATTTGATACAGCTGCAACTTACCTTGTAGTTATAGAAGGTATCAAAAAAGGAATAATTCCTAGGAATTATTTTACAAACATATTAAGCTTCACATCTAAATAAGTAAAAAGCTATGCCAAATTAACGGCATAGCTTTTTACTTATTTAATTCAATTTTTTATCTTCTATATTTTCACTGCTATTTGCTATTGGATTTCCAAGTCCTGTGGTATAAGCAGATTCAACCCAGCCAACTTGTCCATTATACTCAACTTCATAAGAAGCATTTTCTGATTTTAATACATATAAAATCAAATTAGGGTCTAAACAAACTAGTTTTTGACTAGAATTACTAATTCCACTTGTCATCCATAATCCACTAGGAGACTTAACCGAAACTCTTCCTAAAGAATTTTTTGTTAAATCATTTTCTTTAATAGCAGAAGGTAAAGCTTTTGGTTTTGCATTCCCTTGATATTTTAAATAATAACTTGTTATATACTGTCCATTATTACCATTAGAGGCATTTGGAGTCTGTCCATTTAAAGCTCTTATTCTATAATTTTCTGGGAACATATAAGATTCATCACCCATTATATAGGCTAAATCTTCATATTTATTCTCCCATCCCATAAATACAAAAGTATGAATATTTCCAGCAAAACAAATATCTCCACTTTGTAAATCTTGAAAATTAGTTTCTTTAACCCAGCCATTTTTCTCTAAATAATCAGCTAAATTAGTCGTAAAAGTTGTATTTTCTGGAACATTTACTCCTATTGCCCTCAAGGCATTTGATTGAAATAGAACACAAGTATTTAAAGCATCTCCACCTCTTGCTAAAATAGCTTGATTCATAACGTTAGTATCATTTACTTCATTTGCTTCAAATTCAAATAATGCTTTATTTATATTTGAAGCAAATGTTTTTGTTGGCTTAACTTCATTAATTGGAATAACCCCTCTATCATATTCAAAATGATAAAAAGTAATACCACCGCCAATTAATGCAAGTAAAATGACTACTCCTGCAATAATTAAAATAGTCTTTTTGCTTAGTTTTATTTTATGCATATTCATACAAACCCCTCATTTCTCAAAAATTCCAATTATCTTTATACAAATCTACTGTATATTTTTTATAATTAATTATTTTTTAACTAGCTAAATCTACTGCCCTAAACAGCATTCTTGCTAAAAAGACTCTTGGCTTCTTGAATAATATATCATAAAACAAAAGCAATATCTGTTTCTATTTATTACAATAATTCTTACTTATAAAAATTCATTTCACCTTTTATTATCATAGACAATAATAACGGCTTTAAACAATTAATATTTTGAAATGCTATTTATCATATAAATTTTCTATAAGCATTTCTAGAATTATAGCTCTAATACTTTCATATTTTACTTCTTTAGGTAATGCTTTTTTTATAACTGCAAGATTATCTATACCATTAGAATTACAAACTTCTAAAATTTTAATCCTTTCATCATTTGAGTAAAATTGAGTAAGATCTATGTCATACTTATAAACATGCTCCTCTGTTACTTCATCACAAATATATCCTAAAACAGTAGATATAGCTACTTCAAGCTCTTCTGAGATTTTTTCTAGATGTTCTCCTTGATATAAGCTATCTAAAGCTCTTTGTTTAACACTTCTAGTTTCTCCATCTATTACTACTTTTCTTCTATTTTTCATTTCAAAGATTGTATCTATATTATGCTTATCTACATATTCCTTTATAATTTTAATAAATTCATCACCAAAATCTGAAACTTTTTTAGGCCCGACCCCTGAAATATCAGCTAATTCATCTAAAGTCAAAGGATATCTTGCACTCATTTCTTTTAAAGTCTCTATATTTAAAATATAACTCTTAAACATATTTTTATTAGATGCAATTTCATCTCTAAGTTTTAAAAGGTTCTCTAAAAGATTTATATCTGTACTAATTTCTAATGGTAACTTTTTCAATTCTTTTTGAATTTCACTACTTGCTAAGCCACTAGTATCTTTTTTTACATCATTTTCTTTAATGTAATTTTCTATAACCTCACCAAATATAGCTCCATAATTCTCAAATCGTTTCTCACCAACTCCGTTTATAGAAATAAACTCATCTTTACTTATTGGGTATCTCATAGACATTTCTCTAAGAACAGCATCTGAGAAAATAACATAAGGTGGAACTCCTTTTTCAGCAGCAATATTTTTTCTAAGCGTTTTAAGACTTTCAAATAATTCATTTTCTGCAACAATATTTCTTCTAACTTTAATTTCTTTAAATTCAACAGTTTTCTTGCCTTTTAAAATATCTATAGAAATATTATTTAAACCAACAGTTGGATATTCTCCTATATTCATTGATATAAAACCATTTGATACTAATGTATTTATAAATTCCTTTAAATCATCTTTAGAGTAATCTTTCATTATTCCATAAGTCGAAATTTTATCCATTTCTAAATCTATTATTTTTTTATTTTTAGATCCTCTTAAAACATCTACAATAAAATTAATACCATATGATCTTTTCATTCTATAAATACAAGAAATTACTTTTTGAGAATCTAAAGTTTTATCTATAACTTCTCCTTCAGCATTACAATTACTACAATTTTCACAATTTTCATTTTTATTTTCTCCAAAATAGTTTAATATATAATTCCTATAACATTCACTACTATATACAAAATCTATCATAAACTGTAGTTTTTCTAATTCATTTATTTTTCGAGCAGGATTAGTCCCTAAATCAATCAAATATTTTTGTGTTTGTATATCTCCTCCAGCAAAAAGAAGCATAGCTCTACTCTTTTCACCATCTCTTCCTGCTCTACCTATTTCCTGATAATATTCTTCTATACTTTTTGGCATAGCATAATGTATTACATACCTAACATTTGATTTATCAATCCCCATACCAAAAGCATTTGTTGCAACTATGACATTTGCCTCATCTTTAATGAATTTTTCTTGATTTTCTCTTCTAGTTACATCATTAAGCCCAGCATGATATTTTAAAACATTAACTCCATTTTTTAACAGCTCTTTTTCTATACGATCAACTTCTTTTCTAGTAGGTGCATATATAATTCCACTATCATTTTTATTAGAATTTATGTATTCTTGTATAAAACTAATTTTATTTACACCTTTCAAAACCTCAATTTCTATATTTTCTCTATCAAAACCTGTAACAAATACATTAGGTTCCCTAAGTTCTAATGAGAGAACAATATCATCTTTTACAGTTTCTGTTGCTGTTGCAGTAAAAGCTGTAATTATAGGTCTTTTAGCTAACATCTTTATAAAATCTTTTATTTTTTTATAGCTCGGTCTAAAGTCATGTCCCCACTGAGAAACACAGTGAGCTTCATCTATTGCTATTTGCCCTATCTTTATTTCATTTAATATACCTATAAACCCACTATTCATAAGACGTTCAGGTGCTATATATAAAATTTTAATATTACCATTTCTTAATTCAAACAATACCTCTTCTTGTTCTATTTCACTAAGAGTACTATTATAAAATGCTACATTTATTCCAATTTCATTTAACTCATCGACTTGATCTTTCATAAGTGATATAAGTGGTGAAACAACTATAGTTAATCCGTCTAATACCAAAGCTGGAACTTGATAACATATAGATTTTCCTCCACCAGTTGGCATAATAGCAAGAGTATCTTGCCCACTTAGTATGGATTTAATTATTTCCTCTTGTCCTTGTCTAAATTCCTTATACCCAAAATAATTCTTTAAAACCTCTAATGCTTTATTTTGCATCTTTACAACTCCTTTTATAATCATTTCTTTAAATTAATAATCCACTTAATTATTATCATATATTAATATTATCATACAAAAAACAAAATAATGATTATTCTTCGTATCTAATCTCATTTATAATATTCATTAAAAATCATTAAAAAAAACTCATTTCGTATAGTTTGCAATTATACCTTTAAAACATCTTTAATTTATTACTCTTTTAATTATTAAATATTCATCTTTTTTTATTTGACTTAAAAATAAAAAAAACTATAATTTAGTTATCTGTTCTATATCATATATAACAGATAGCGAAATTATAGAAAGGAGGAAAAAAGTGCTTTTAAATATAGAATTTGATAGTGATATTCCTATTTATCTTCAAATAAAAAATAAAATTATTTTAGAAATTGCTAAAGGAAATTTAAAAAATGGTGATTCCTTACCTTCAGTTAGACAAATGGCGGCTGACCTTGAAATTAATCTACACACTATAAATAAAGCTTACAATTTATTAAAAGTTGAAGGGTACTTACAAGTAGATCGGCGTTCTGGTGCTTTTATAAACATTACTAAAAATGATAATTTTAAACTTGCATTAGAAAGTGACCTTAAACTTATTATTGCTAAGGCTAAAGTTAAAGGTTACACAGAAAATGAAATTTCAAAGCTAGTCCACCAAATATATAAAAACTTTTAGGAGATGTTTTTTATGAGTAATATTCTTATTATTGCAGAAATGCTCTTTGTTTTAATTATCCTATGGATATGCCAATTATATTTCCCTATTAAAGGACGAAATGGAATTCTATTATCATGTGTTGTAGAAGAAGATGAGAAACAAACAACATATAAAAAAATAATAAATAAGTATAAATTAATAATTACACTATTATTTTTTTTATTTGCCATATTAGAATTAATAGTTGTATTTTTTAATCTAATACAATTTTCAATTATACCATTGCTTGGCTATTTAGTATTATCTACAGTACCATTAGTTTTTTATAGATCTAAAATAAGAGCTATAAAGGCTTCTCAAAATAAAGATACTATAAAAAAACAAGTATCAATTGTAGATTTAGAAAGAACTAAAATAAGTTCTTTAAGTATTATAACATATATACTTGTAGCTATAATTTTTATAGGTATTAATATAATAACATACATCAAAAGTACTGCTATTTCTTCTAATCAAAATAGTTTATTTTCAACATTTATTGCAACTATCATTCTAGTTATTGCATATATTCTTTCAGATATAATGATAAGAAAAATGACGATGAAAATAGACCCTAAAAACCCAGAAGATTCAAAAATTCAAAATACTAAAGCTAAAAATTTATTGTCATTATTATTATTTTTCACTATAATTCCAGAGCTTGTAACTATAAGCTTTATAAATACTATACCAATGAATTTAATAGCTAATAATATTATTATAGCAATCTCTTCTATCATGCAAATTGTAGTGATTATTGGAATTATAGTATTTTCAATTATGATTTCAAAAGTTAGAAATAAATACAAAGTAACAGATAATAGTGTAACTTTCAAAGATGATGATAGTTACTGGAAACTTGGTATTATCTATTATAATAAAAATAATCCAAGTGTTTTTGTAGAAAAGCGTTCTGGTATGGGCGTAACTATTAATGCTGGAACTACTGGTGGAATGATATTTTTTATAATTACTGGTATTCTCATTTTATTTGCAATCATTGTACCATTTATACATTAAACTATGCATTTTTATTTTATGGCTTTTATTTTTTAGATACGAGCCATAAAATAAAAAAAGCACTCATAAACTTCAACTAAAAAGTAAAATTTATGAATGCTAAAACACTTCATTTAAATAAAGTGTTTTTTAAATTATATTGCCACTAAATAAATTAGAAAGTATAAACTTCCATTTCTTCTATAGCCTTCTCGACTAATTCATCAACGTTAAGTTTTGACTCTGAAGCTCTCATTTCTTCAAGTCTTGGCTTAGTCTTAGGATGTTTTGGAACGAATATTGTACAACAATCTTCATATGGTAAAATAGAAGTTTCATATGTTCCAATTTCTCTTGCTATATCCATTATATTTTCTTTATCCATTGTTATTAATGGTCTAAATACTGGTCTATCAGCACAATCACTACTTACTATTAATCCTTCCATAGTTTGTGATGCAACCTGACCTATACTTTCCCCTGAAGCAACTGATTGAACACCTTTTTTCTCTGCAAGAGAACAGGCTACTCTCATCATAAATCTTCTCATAAGTATAGTAAGTTCATCTTCTCTACATTTATCTAATATTTGCATTTGAATTTCTGTAAATGGAACTACGTACAAATTAATTTTTTCTGTATAACCAGCAAGTATTTTAGCAAGGTCTTTTACCTTATCTTTTGCTCTTTCTGAAGTGTAAGGGTGTGAGTGATAATACACACAGTTAACTTCAACCCCTCTTTTAGCCATTAAATATCCTGCAACTGGTGAATCTATACCACCTGATAACATAAGCATAGTGCTTCCATTCATTCCATATGGTAATCCACCTACAGCTTTAACTATATCATGGTTAGTCCATACATACGCATGTTCTCTTATTTCTAACTTAACTAAACATTCAGGTTCTTTTATTTTAACAGAAATTTGGCCGTCTAAAGCTTTTAAGATATGACCTCCAACTTCTCTTGAAACTTCCATAGAATTTTTAGGGAATCTTTTATCAGCTCTATTTGTATCAACCTTAAAAGTTTTTGCTCCTGACTCTTTTACTTTTGTTAGTGCCATATCTTTTATTAAATCATAGTCTCTATCTATTTTTGTAACAATAACAAGCTCTGTTATTCCAAAAACTTTTCTCACAATTTCTATTACTTTTTCAAGGTCGTCACTTTCGATAAACCATCTTCCTTGATCTGAAATTATCTTATGATCTACGTCTTTTAACTTCTTAGTTATATTACTCTTAAGTTTACTTTCAAATTTACCTTTATTTAAACCTTTTAGGAATATTTCAGGTGCATATTTAACTAGTACTAATTTTTTCATCTTTTAAATCTCCTTAAAAATACTAATGATTTTTTCAATGTTTCTATTACATAATCTACTTCTTCTAATGTATTTTCAGCTGAAAAACTAAATCTTATTGCTCCTTCTATTTGATTAGACTTAAGTCCTATCGCATTAAGAACATGACTTCCTTTTGATATAGCTTTTTTAGATGAACAAGCAGAACCTGTAGATATGAATATATCAGCATCTTCTAAAAGATGTAATAAAACTTCAGCTCTAACACCAATAAATGAAACATTTAATATATATGGGCTAAAATTATTAGCTATAGGACTGTTTATTTTAATATCTTCTATTTCACTTAGTTTCTCCACAAAGTAAGCTTTTAATTCTTTTACTTTAGCAAAACTATCATCAATTCTTTCAATTGTTATCTCACAAGCTTTTTGCATTCCTATGATTGAAGGTAAATTTTCTGTTCCTGCTCTGTGTCCTGACTCTTGCATTCCTCCAGTTATTAGAGGATTAAAGTTTAAATCTTTTCTCATGTACATAAAACCAATCCCTTTAGGTCCATGTATCTTATGAGCAGACATAGTGTAAAAGTCTATATTTAACTTTTTAACATCTACAGCAAATTTTCCATAACCTTGAACACCATCAATATGAATTTTTGCTCTTGAACTTTGTTCTTTAACTATTTTAGCAATTTCTGCTAAATTACTAACAGCTCCAATTTCATTATTAACGTGCATAATAGATACTAAAACTGTATCCTTAGTTATGCTATCTTTTAATTCATTTAAATTAATTTGGCCATTAGAATCAAGTTTCAAATATGTAACTCTAACACCTTTTGATTCTAATTCATGACAAGTATTTAAAACACTTGGATGTTCAAATTCTGTTGTTATAATATGATTTCCTGACTTAGCAAGACCTCTAATTATCGTATTATTACTTTCACTTCCACCAGATGTAAAGAAAATTTCTTCTTTACTAGCATTTATTGTTTTAGCAATTGCTTCTCTAGCTTCTATTAATCTTCTTTGACATTTAAGACCTAATTTATGTAATGATGATGGGTTTGCATAATATTCTCTCATCGTAGATGACATTTCATCACAAACTTCTTCATACGCTTTAGTAGTCGCACTATTATCAAAATACACTTCCATAACTAGCTCTCCTTTCTTAAATAAAAATACAGTTTATGTATTTTAAAATCCTTTTCTTAACTTATATATTCTAACATAAATCTATTTTTATTTCATTTATTTTTCATATATTATGTAAAAACACAAAAAATATTATTAAAATAAAAAAGGTGAGATAAAATACCTCACCTAAACATTCTATTCCATAGCTATAAACTCAGTTTTTTCAACTCCGTCTACTAATGCTATTTGATTTAATATTTCGTTTATATCCACATTAACTGATGATATATCAATAGTTATACTTACATATGCAGCATTATTTATTGGTATACTTTGATCTATAGTTAAAATATTAGCCCCATACTCTGAAAGTAAATTAAGAACTCTTGATAAAACACCTTTTTTATGAGTTACTACCATGTTAAAGATAAGTCTTTTTCCATGTGAAGTCTCTGAAAACTCAAAAACATAGTCTTTATATTTATAATAAACACTTCTGCTTATTCCTACTTGTTTTGTTGCTTCTGTTATCTCTTTAACAGTCCCCTCTTTTAAAAGTCTCTTTGCTTTTATTACCTTTTCAAACACTTCAGGTAATACCTTTTTATCAATTACCAACCATTGACTTTTCATTTCTAAATCACCTTTCTTCTACTATTGCACCTATGTTGTCTGGTTTTAGAATCTCAAAATTCCATTTTTTTATAAGATAGTTAAGTTTCTCTTTCACAGTACAACTTATATTTTTTTCATTTTTACTCTCTACTTTAATTCCCATAATTGTAGGACCTGCACCGCTTAAAAAATTAGCTACACATCCACTTTCACACAATAATTTTTTCACGCTATAATAGTCGTCTATATATTTTGCTCTATAAGGCTCGTGAAACTTATCTTTACATGCAACTTCTAACAGATCATAATTTCTAGTTGCAAAAGAGCTAATAACAAGTGCTGCTCTACTAACATTATAAATAGCATCACTCACCTTATACTCCTTCGGTAAGGCCTTCCTAGCCTCAGTAGTAGCAAGTTCAAAATTTGGAATTAGAGTCAAAAACTTTAAATCATTGTCTAATTCTATCTTATTATAATACACCTTTCCACTTTCGACAACAGATACAATAATTCCCCCTAAAATAGCAGGAGCAACATTATCAGGATGTCCTTCTATTTCAACAGCAATATCAAGTAATTCATTCTTTGAAAATTTATTTCCACAAAGATAATTTGCCCCTATTATTCCTGCAACAATACAACTTGAACTACTTCCTAACCCTCTTGCTACGGGAATATTTTGTTCTATTAAGTAAATCTTTATCCCTTTTAAATTATAAGCAAGTTTCTCAAATACATAATTCATAGAAGTATAAACAACATTATCAGTATTAGAAAACTTTTCATCAAAGCCAGAAAACTCTATCCCACTTTCTATTTCTTCAAACTCAAAAACATTATATAACTCTACTGCTAATCCTATAGAATCAAAGCCAGGTCCTACATTCGCTGAAGTAGCAGGTACCTTAACTCTAATTTTCATAATAACTCTCCAAAATACTTTCAATTGATTCTTTAATTTTATTTTTTTCACATACTCTATCATGTAAAATTTCTTTTTGATCAAGATTTTTTAGACCATTTGGAATAGCAACTTTTGAATATTCTTCAAGCTTACTTAAAAGTTCAAACTCATCTAACTCCTTATTATCAAGCTCTAATGCACTAACAATACTCTTAACAAATTTAAATGGAGATGCAGTTGATGCTATAAGAACCTTAGTTTCTGTATCTTTTGTCTCTTTTTTATATTGTTTATACGCATTATATGCTACACTAGTGTGTGTATCCATCAAATAATTTCTAGTCATAAAAACGTCTTTGATCTCATTAAAAACATCTTTTTCATTCGCACAATAACCATAAAAGTCTTTCATATTTTCTTTCATATTATCACTTATTGTGTAACTACCATTAACTTTTAAACTTTGCATAAAACTACTAACTATCTTATCATTTCTCCCTGTAATTTCAAATAAAAGTCTCTCTAAATTTGAACTTACAAGAATATCCATAGAAGGTGACTTAGTAAGTATTAATTTTCTATTTTTATCATATGTCTTTGTATTGATAAAATCAGTTAAAACATTATTCTCATTTGATGCACATATGAAATTTTTAATTGGTAGTCCCATTTGTTTAGCATAATATGCAGCTAAAATATTACCAAAATTCCCCGTTGGAACACATACATTAATTTTTTCTAAAACAGATATTTCTCCCGTTTTCACAAGATTTAGATATCCATAAAAATAATACACTATTTGAGGTACTAGTCTAGCTATATTAATAGAATTAGCTGAACTAAATATATAGCCCTTTTCTTTTAAATTTTCTTTAAATGTTTCATCAGCAAAAATACTTTTTACAGCATTTTGTGCATCATCAAAATTTCCCTTTATAGCAACAACATTTGTATTACTACCTTCCTGTGTTACCATTTGATATTCTTGAATTTTACTAACGCCATCCTTTGGATAAAAAACTATTATCTTAATGCCTTCTATATTTTTGAAACCTTCTAAAGCAGCTTTGCCCGTATCTCCAGAAGTAGCTGTTAAAATAACTATCTCTTCCTTTGTATTTAAAAGCTCTTTAGATTTTTTCATTATTTGCGGAAGAAATAATAATGCCGCATCTTTGAAAGCTGACGTAGGTCCATGGTATAGTTCTAGAAACTCTAAATTAACCTTAACATCAAATTTTTTAAAATAAGCTTTATTAATACATTCTTTTAAATTTTCTTCTCCTAGCTCATTAAAAAAAGCCCCTATAATTTTAATAGCCAGATTTGCATAAGATAAATCTTTCATTTCTTCAAGATTATTTTTGAAATTGGGAAATTCAGAAGGGACATATAATCCTCCATCTTCTGATAATCCCTTAATAATAGCCTCTGTAACTGATTTTATATCATTTACATTTCTTGTGCTTATAAATTGCATTTTAAACCACCCCAAGTTTAAGAATTAATTTCTAATATTTTACAATATAACTATAACATGTAAGGTGGTGAAAAACAACTGTTTTTTATCGAACTACATTTGTATTTAAAAATTTAATAAATCTAAATAATCAACCTCTAGATTATAGTCTTTCAAAAATCGTATTTGCTTAAACTTATTTTTTATTAAAACCTTGTTATTAGTACTAGTAAAACCATTAAATTTAACAAAAGTATCTTGAATAAATTCTCTTATAGCCTCTTCATTAAATAGATTTACCTCTAAAAATTTATTTATAATAATATCATCATATAAGAATTTTTTAAATTCTAATAAATTAACTATTTCTAACTCTATTTTTTGCAAAATTTCATCAAATTTATAATCTGTTATTTCTCCATTAAATGTTATGTCTAAAAATTTAGGATATTCATCACTAATCCCTAAAAGCTTGTACATATACGAGAAATCTCCTGATATGCTACCTGTAGTATATATAATATTTTTATTTTTAAAATCATCTATGTTAAAAATATTAGATTTAATATTTTCTAATATATTTTTTAACTTAGTTAATTCAATATTATTTATTGTTCTTTTATCTATACAATTTATCTCCTTGAAATATCTTATAAAA
>JBOFRC010000121.1:0-1814 GCA_051650825.1 Sarcina sp.
TTATTTGAATCAAGACATTAAAACATAGAAAAACTAAATCATTTAGAACATGCAATATCAAAGCAAATTCACCAACATGAAACTCAAAAAGGGGAAAAATGACAACAAAATAAGAGAGAGAGGTAAATTAGCCCAGTAAATGCATCAAGTATCAAACGGAGATTAGCACCAAGGACAGAGTAAAAGGAAAGTAATCTAAATGGTTTTACTTTACTATAGCATGAAGGGCAATCATGTGAGCAGATACCTTTAAAGTGAGATAAGATCACAAAATAACATTATGACATGAAGCTGAAATCTAAATTCCTTTAGGCATCATCGTGAATTAAGAAAATCCTTGAAACATCTATGTAATCACAACCGCAGAAAAGAACAATGATACTGAAAAAAGCAAAAAACAAAACTGCAGAATGGTTAAGTGAGGACGTTGATCACAGGTTTAGTAAAATAAAATGTGTTCCTAACTCAAGAGAATCATCATAATCTGCAAATGCATCAGCAGCATGGAGTCAGACAGTGATTTCAGATATATAACCGGTGCCTTGTCATTTATATCTGTAATCTCAATTATTAACGTTGCTTATACCACACCATCTTTTACGCTTATCTGCATTTCATATAATGATTCTTTTTCATAATCAATAGCTCCAGCCACTCTCACCTCTCCAGTTTTAGGGTGTAAAGAAAACACGCTGCTATTGTGATTTGAAACATGGTTAAGACCATAAGTAACTTAACCATAAGCTACATCAGTTGCACTCACTGTGATCACCAATGTATCCAGAGGAGAGTTTTCAGGCAGATTTGCTTTATACGCCACAGTATTGAACGTTGTTATCCTCAGTAACAAGTAAAAGAACACTACACATTTAAATTTGCCACAAGATTTATCAACGATGCATTTGTGTCTTCCTCGAATATACAAAAACCGTCGGACTCTGAAGCGCTTTTAGTCTGCTGTACAATGATAGAAACAGGCTTAATATTTGTTGACATAAATGGAAGGAGAGTGAACGTGCATTCTCCTTTATTAGTCCAAGCTGACACCTTGAGTACTTTTTTGTATTATTTTCTGTACAACACGATTTAAAAGAGAAAGCCTTACAAAGAACCCCATTAGTCCTAGAAAAACATAACACCACAGTTTAAGAAATGCCTAAGCTTAGAAGTTGAAAATATTTTTTTCCATTTAAAAAACAAAAACAAACTAATAACAACTTTTAAATAACATCATAAATACTGTATAAGAGAAATATGGTGGATTTTTACACATGAATTTGTCTTACATCCTACTACAATGTGGCTATATGTTTGTATTTTCTGAATACATACACAGAAAATAGAGGTATGGCACATTGCCTCTAAGATTCGGCTCGAGATAAAACTGTATTCAGCATCATGGAGAGAGACACGAGGAGTCTGAGTGTGTGTGCCCACATGGTAAAAAAGGCAGAGCCTTATGGAAACGATCCTCCTAATTTTTGATTAACATAAAATGACATCAAACATCTCAACTCAACAGCCTTTGGCCAACAACATTAATTGTTACACACGCTGGAACCCCTCAAAATGTATGTTCCCAATCACAAAAACTATAACTGTAATACAGAGCCGAATGTTAATTACAAAATGGGACAGAAATGTCTCAAATTCATAAGTGAAATTAATCTAAAATGCTGAAAATGTGAAAAAATACAACACAGAGGTATGTTGCAGATGAAAATACATCAAGAGCAACAGCGAGGTTCAGCACCAAGGACAGCGACACAAAGAGAAAGCTGCAGCTCTACCCAAAATACACAGGCAGAGACTCC
>JBOFRC010000122.1:0-1026 GCA_051650825.1 Sarcina sp.
TGCAGTTCATGTTTCCTGCTAAGGAGCAAATGATAGTATGCTAACACACTATACTAAGATGTGTTAGCACTTAGTTCTAAGCACCGCTTTGCCTAAATACAGTCTCACAGAGCTGCTAGCATGGCTGTAGACTCTTAGTCTTGTTATTCTGTTTTTTGGTTTCTTGCCTAAAATGCCACTTCCTCTTTTGATTACATCACTGAAATGACGGAGTAGAAATTACAACATTTCCATTACTCTGTGAGCAACACAGATTCCATTTCAGTGGAATAATGGTTAGTGTTATATAAACTGGGATGAATTAATTATGTATTTTTTCTTAGGCTAAAAAAACTCATAAATTCCTTTGGATGATACCAAAATGCTAAAAAAAAAGGATTAAAATGGATTTTCTTTGTAATTTTCAAACTGGCACAACTGTTTTCTTTTACTCGTGGCTGTTGTGTGCAGTCAGTTTAGAAGGCGCATAGAAGTGATGTAACTCTAACTCTCTGGAACTTACGACAGGCTGGGTGCTGGGTGTTGCTATTTCGCAAGTTATTTTCACACAGTATGTCAACCACAAAGAGGAAACTGCACCATCACCGACACACAAGAGAAAAAAAGCATCACACAACGTCTGCCGACAGAGAATGGACACAGAATGTCTCTACTGGAATTATTCCTTATTTTTGTGCTTCAGTTAGAAGGTAAAGCTCTGTTTTCTTAATTAAATGTTAATCATAATTTTACAGAAATGTGAAATTTTCATTACTATTAGTCAAAAGGCTTGGGTGAAACATTGCTTCAAAGAACAAATCGCAATTTTCCTGCTTTAGAGGCCACTTTGATAAGCTTTGATAACCTTTCTGGCCTGTAAAAATTAGACAACGGTTGTGTGAGACAATAACAAGATTGCAATTATGAGTCAGTTATTTTTAGGTAGATTCTTCAATGAATATAGACTTCGGCATATGCAGATGTCAAGGACAGAAAAGTAATGATCAAATAGTTTGTTCGCTCTGCTTTCTCTGTGGTTTCTTTAAA
>JBOFRC010000123.1:0-7290 GCA_051650825.1 Sarcina sp.
GGTTGTTGCCAGATTTTTTATTATATTTGATTCGCTAGCTCAGTCGGTAGAGCACGTGACTTTTAATCACGGTGTCCAGGGTTCGATTCCCTGGCGAGTCACCAAAACACTTGTTATTTTAACAAGTGTTTTTTTTATACTTAAAAATAAAGAATTAAGACTTAATTAACTTATTCAATATTTTTATACCTAAAGTAGAGAGTTATTTTAAAATAGAGGATTATTTTATAGTATAAAAATAGTTTAATAAGAATAATAAAATTTTCAAAATAAAAAGATATGATTAAATCAGAATAAATAAGGATTTTATTGTAAATAAATTATACATAATTTGGTTTTTATGTTAGTATATCTTTAAATTGAATTTATCTAATTCGTAGAATTATTTTTAAAATATTAAGATGTTTTATTGTAAATTTGGCGAAGTTGTAGTACGAGTGAAGGTGTTTGTTACCTGCGATTAGATGGAAAGAAGCTTTAGAAGGAGAAAAATATGAGAGTTGTTGTATTGCTAAGAGGTGTTATGCCTACTGGTAAAAATAAAATTCCTAAGATGGATGCACTTGTTCGAATTTTAGAAAAAGATGGATTTAAAAATGTTAAAACATATATTCAGAGTGGTAATATAATTTTAGATAGTTATTTACATCATAAGAATCTTGCGGCTAAGGTTCATGATATTATTTTACAAGAAATTGGAGCAGATTTATCAGTTATTATAAAAATGAAATATAATTTAGAAGCTGCTATAAAGGAAAATCCTTTTGATGAAAATTATGATAGTTCAAGAATACATTTAGTTTTTACTAATGATATCTTAGATGCATTTAAAATAAAAAAAATTAAAGAGACCATATTTGATGGAGAAGTTTTTTGTGTTGGAAGCGAATGTTTTTATATGTATTTGCCTAGAGATGCGAATAAAAAAAGACTGAATAATAATTATATCGAAAAAGTTTTAATGGTTAGAGCTACTACAAGAAAATTAAGTGTTATTAATAAGCTTTCTAGTATGCTTGAGTAAATAATAGATTTTATATAAAGGGGGATAATCTATAAATGGTATTATTAGTTATGAATACACAGATTTTATTAGTAAATAATAAGCTATATAATTTTGAAGGTTTTACTTATAATATAAAAAATTAATTAATATAGCAAGAGAAAATAATGTTGAGGTACTATATATACTTCATGATGATGGGGTTTATAGTGAATTAACTAGTGGTCTTGAAGGATTTGAAGTTTATAGAGATTTTAGACCTAAAGATAAAGAAAAAGTTTTTATAAAAAGTTTAAATAGTGCATTTAAAGATACGAGTTTATTAGATTATTTAATGGCGAAAAATGAAAATGATATAATTATAGTTGGCCTTCAAACTGATAAGTGTATAGATGCAACTATCAAGGCTGGCTTTGAATATGGTTTTAATATGATAGTGCCTAGTGATACGAATTCAACTGTTAATAATGAATTTCTTTCTGCAGAGCAAAGCTATAAATATTATAATGAATATCTTTGGAATGGAAGATATGCGAAGTGTATTTCTATAGATGAAGTGATTCGCTTATTAAATAATTAGGAATATTAGATTAAATAAACTATTCATGAAAGGTTCTCCTTTGTGTTTTATTTTTGCAAATTAACACTATCAAAGTTGAATCTTTTTTATCTTTTTGCTTATGTATTTATTTTTACTTATATTAAAACCTTATATTAAATTTAAAAGATTACCTTTATTATGTATTATAATAAATTCTTTAATAATATTTACTCCTATAATTCAATATTTAATAGGTTTTAATATGCTAATGTTATCTGATTTATTAGCATTTATGGAATATCAGATACTTTATCTACTTATGCCTATATCAATATATTTTTTCATAGATTTAAAAAAATATAAATATAGGGATGAATAACTTATTCATCCCTATATCGATTATTTATACTATTCTCTTTATCTTAACTTATGAAATATATATTTAGCAAAGGCTCTAGAACAAGCCTTTGTTTCTTATGTTGGAGTTGGAAAACCGCCTGCTTTGATTAATAATAAGCATTTAGCAACTATATAATATTTATACCGTATTCAACTGCTAAAGTATCTAATTCTTCTAAATATTTTATGACTAAACCCATGTGAGATTCAACCATTACTTGATTTTCCATTAATTTATTCTAAGTATTTTAACCAACAACTTCATAGTTTTATATAGTCAGCTATTGATTCTAATATAAGCTCATCTGGGTAAAGAGCCATGATAGAATCGTCATCTATTAATTTATAGTATTTAGTTGAATAACTAATTATAAATTTACTATTAGGAAGTGTGAATCTTAAAACTTCTCCATAACAATTTGGCTTACCACCACTAGGTTCACCTAGTATTTTTGCGTTAGTGTTAAGTTTTAGGTTATATACATTAAGGAGAGCTGAGGAAAAAGTTTCTCTACCTATAATTATTTTTAGATTCTCAATGTTTTTAATTTTAAGATATTCTATGAAAGGGTCAAAGAGTGTGGAATTTCCACCAAGATTATTTCTAAAATCTATTGTTATATTGTTTATATTTTCTTCCTCAATTAAATTTATTATGTCTTTTAATTTTAATGATAATGGATCTTCATTCGATTCTCTACAACTATTATATTTTATATATAATTCATTTGTATCTAAGACTTCAAACCATAGATTATGCGATTCATTTAGTGCATATCTAGGAAGTTTAGTGTTTGTAAATAAAAGATTGCTACTAGAAGTTGTCTTAACATATGTTTCGCTATCTTCAAAAACTATTTTTATAGTATCCATATCGTCAATTATTAAAAGACCATACAAAGCTTCTGCTAATTGTAGATATTTCATACTTTGTGCTTTAAATAAATATTCATTTTCAAAAGACACAATTTCTGAAATATTTTTTAAAATATCAGAAATATTCATCTCTTCTATTGCAAGAATCTTTTTAAACAATAGATTTTCATATTCTGCTGTAGTATCAATAATATAGATGCCATCATTAAAATAATAAAACTTTAATGGGATAAATTTTCTTGCTGGAAATACCATAAAAGTATGGGCATCTTTAATACTAGCTACAAGTTTGGCAATTTCAACTTTCATTTCTTCATAATCTAGTTTATTTATCATTTCTTTTAAGTTTTTAATTTTTTGTTTGAAAGATTCTTCTGTTGTATAAGCAAATAAATTTTTATGATTTTTTATAAGTTCTTTTTGCAAAAAATCAATATCTTCTGTCCATTTTTCATTCCAATTTTTATTCATTATATAATCCAACTTGTAAATTAAATTTAGCTATTGCTAGTGTTTATAAGGTTTCTAGTTATTAAAATGTTGCTGTATTTAAATTTGTAATATTATTTTTTTTATTAGTAAGCTCATCAAATTCATGAAGTTTGAGTTTAACTTTATCTAAGATTAGTGGATTTGTATTATCATTATAGTATTCATCTAAGTATAAAGCTAAGTCTTTTTCAATTTTTAGAATAGAGTTTAATTCATTCAAATTAAATTGTCCGTGTAAGAACTCACCTTTAGTAATTAGTTCTCTTAGTATGATTTTTAATTCGTATAGCTTTTCTTTATTTCCATCTTTAAGTTTGCTAATTTCATTATTTAAAATTTTAAATTTTTCTATTAGATTATCATAGCTATCTGTCCCTTTATAGGGATATATAAATTTTATAACAAGATAGACGCTCATGCAGCCAATTAATACTAGACCAAGCCTCTCTATTGAAAGTACATAAAAGTTTGTATGATCTAAAAGTACGAATCCTGCAATAACTGCAAAAGTTATAAATATAGCCATGATATCATATGTAGGAATACAAAAAACTACATATATTGATAAGGCAATTAGTATAGTCATTATGACAGTTGAATGTATTAAGTTAAATGCTATAATAACAGCAATAAAGCCGATTATAGTTCCAAAAACTCTATCACGAGCTTTTTTAATACCTTTTTCTGCAAATGGAGCATTAGATATTATTATTGAATATAAAATCCATTTTCCAAGAGGGATATTGAATCTATAGACAATAAATGTTGTTAGTGCAATTAAAATACTTCCTTTAACAGCATGATTAAATTTGAATTCACTCATAGATAATTTAAGTCTATAGCCTAAAGCATATTTGTGACTATAAGTTTTCATGATATTTTTTATTCTAAGTTTATGATAAGTTTCGTCCTCTTTAGTTGAAGTAAAACTAGTATGTAAAGAAGTTTTAGAGTCTTTATTTTTATGATTTCTTGCAAATACAACAAAGTAAATTATAAATGTAAAAATAAGACCATATAGAGTAACACCTATTCTTAGGGGGTAGCCTTTTATTCCTATTGGGAATGTAAGAATAAGCATATAGTAATTTACAAAGAATAATGCACTAGATAATTTGTTTTCGTGACTGAAAAAGTAATATATGTAGAAACTAACAATTAGGGTAATAATAGATCCTAAATATACATTAAATGAAAAAACTGAGGCTAAAGTTGATAGAATAAGACAACTTATAACAAGTTTAAATATTTTTTTAAAAGTATCTTTAGTATAATCATCATTTCTAATTGTAAAGATTAAAACAATATCTGCTATGTACACAATCATTTCATTAAAACCTATAAAGTAGTTTTGAATGAAAAATCCTATTAAAGCTATCGCTCATGCGACAAAAGCTAATTTTTTAGACATATTAATACCTCCTGTTGTAGCTTTTATATATTATATTAACTATTAGCTACAAGTTCAGATTATAAACTATGGACTTACTCGAGAGTCAATAGTTTATAAATATAAAAGAGGATTTAATACAATAGGATAGTGATTAATAGATAACAGACTATATAATGCAATAGGATAGAGCTTACCTTAAATTTTCAATAGTATTTCACTAAAATAGATTATTCCAGCTTCCTTTGGGATATAACTTATATTCTTTATAAGTATATTTTCAAAAGATGAATTTTTGCTAGTTCTTATTAAAGAGATGTATTTAGCAGTTTCTTTAGCGTTACCTAAAAACTTTCCAATTATAAAAGAACCATCTAGTCTATATTCTTCTAAGACAACATTTTTATTATTTTTTAATATATCTAAAAAATCTTTATTTGAAGGACAATCTTCAATGTACATAAAACCACTTTGAATTTCAATGGACTCTCTATCATTATTTAGTTGATACATTAAATAGTATTCAGCAGTGATGCTTTCAATATATAAAACATTAGAAAATCTCTTACATCTAGTTTTAGTTACAAGTTCTTTTATATTAATTTTATAAAATAACTTTTTATCATCTATTTGAGTTAAATTTTCAATATCGTAAGTATTTTCAAAAGCTTTTATTTCTGTTATTTTTTCTTTACTTCTTTTAACAGACTCTTTTATTCTTTTAAGGTTATTAATCTTAATATCTATATCTTGTTCCTGTTTGTCAAAGAAGTCATAGTAAAGGTCTATGTCTTCACTTTTTATAAAATCACTTATATTTTTTAGAGAAATTTCAGAATATCTAGCTTCTAAAATAACAAGCAAAAGATATAAATGTGAAATTTCATAATATCTATACTTATTTTCTGGGTTAACATTAGGTTTTATAAGACCTATTTTGTCATAGTATCTAAGTGTATCTATACTGACACCAAAAATCTTACTAACTTCCCCAATAGAATAATATTTACTCATAATTTCATCCTTTATAATTATTAAAATTTAATTTATATAATTATAGCATTTTATTATGTTAAGTTTATGGGATGTAGATAACATATAAAATAAATTTGTGATCAGTAGAGTTTATTTTATATTTTAGATGAGCAGGAGAGAGGATAGAGATAAAAATAATTTTATATAAAAAAAGATAGAATAAGCCATAAGCATAATAGATATAATTTAATATTTAGATGAGTTTAAAATATAGAAGCATATTTAATAGTAAAGAGGATGAAGAGGGTGAATGTAAATTAGAAAAATAATGATATTAAAAAAATATATAAATTATGATAATATATATTTTTTCATGCTAAGAGTCTTTAAAAATTTATAAAGTCATAAATTCATGAAAGAATCTATTGTAACATACAAAATCAAAATAGATGTAGGTTATCCTTGGTGACAATATTATTCATCTTTCAATTTATTGAAATGTATAAATAAAAGTAGTATGAACTATAGGATAAAAGTATAAGTAAGTAAAATTACAAATATTAAGAGAGCAGATGTAAATCTTGTAGCTAAATATACCTTAATATAATAATAAGCTATTATCTGTAAAGTATATATTACTTAGAAATAAGGTGTTTGAAGATGAGGGATGTAATTTTATTATATGAGATACTAAAAGATATAACATCTTCCTATCTAAAAATAATTTATATCATGAGCTAATTAGCAGTAGTAAAAGCGAAAAGGATAGATTACTTAACTACTTCTGCCTTAGATAGTTTACTTTTACTATAATTTAGCATCAGTTAATCAGAAGCAAAGATTAATTATAATGAGATTTTCCTGATTTAATACTTATATAATGTTAGTCAAAAGGAGGCAAAGTGAAGAGGAGCTACTTATCGTTTACCTATATTATGAGGAATTCTTCCATCATCTACTTCATTAAGGTGAGATATACTTTTGATTTTTAGCTAAGTAGTAATAGCAGAATTAAAGAAGATATTATTCCTATAGATCAAATCTAAATGAGAATATTCTTAAAAGAGAGATTAATATTTCTTATAGATAGTAGTGTATATATTTAAATTATAGGTGAAAATAAACTTAATTATATAATTAAAGGTTTAGATTATTATCTTGATAGATTATATCAGTCTAGCAGTATTCTTTTAGTATATAAAAAGATAAACTTCGTTCAGATATATCTTAGAAAAAGAAGTTGAAGTATGTAAATCTATTAAGGTCTAATAAATATTAGAAAGAGTAATATAGTTTTTTTAGAGAAGAAACTAATGATA
Source organism: Sarcina sp. (assembly GCA_051650825.1). Lineage (GTDB taxonomy): Bacteria > Bacillota > Clostridia > Clostridiales > Clostridiaceae > Sarcina. Next base: position 6,996 of record JBOFRC010000123.1, read on the forward strand.
GTTTTAAGATATTATTAGACTCAAAACAAGTTATTTTCTTAATATTTAAGTAAATAACTATAAAACAGAGCCCTGCGTATCAAAGTTTAAATAAATACGTAATTTGATGAATTTTAGAGAAAAAAGGGTATTTTAGAGATAAAGTTAGAATATAAACAAATGATTAAGGGTATAGCTGTGGTAAACTAATATTCGTTGAGAGCGACAAACGCAAACAAGTAAAACTTGAAAGTTTTGAAAAAAGTTCTTGACTTTAACAATTAAGTTATGTTAAACTAAACAAGTTGTGTTGAGA
>JBOFRC010000124.1:0-21880 GCA_051650825.1 Sarcina sp.
AGTAAATATATGAAGCATCCTATTTAGAAAAGTAGGATGCTTTTTTAATAAGGGGGAAATATATTGGTATTTAGTAGCATTTTATTTATATTTAGATTTTTGCCAATAGCAATTATTTTATATTTTATAGTTCCTAAAAAATTCAGAAATTTTACTATATTAATTTTAAGTTTATTCTTTTATTCTTGGGGGGAGCCTAAATATTTTGGAATAATGATAGTATCAATAATTTTAGATTATTTAGTCGGAAGAGGAATGGAGAAACATAGAAAAAGTAAAGCGAAAATGATTGCTTTACTTAGCATGTCAATTTTATTTAATGTAGGAATGTTAGTGTTTTTTAAATATTCAAATTTCTTTATAGATAATATAAACTATATTTTTAGTCTTAATATTAAAAGTTTAAATCTTACATTACCTTTAGGGATTAGTTTTTATACATTTCAAACTATGACATATAGTATAGATGTTTATAGAGCAAAAGTTAAAGCAGAAAAAAATATAATTAACTTTGGAGCATATGTAGCTTTATTTCCGCAGTTAATAGCTGGACCTATAGTAAGATATACAGATATAGCTAGTGAACTTAAAGATAGATCTATAAATAGTGAAAAAATATCATTTGGAATAAGATTATTTATTTTAGGACTAGCTAGGAAGGTTTTAATAGCTAATAATATAGGAATGCTTTGGAATGATATACAAGCATATGGATTTGAAGGAATGACAACTCTTATGGCATGGCTTGGAGCATTAGCATTTACTATACAAATTTATTTTGACTTTAGTGGATATTCATTAATGGCAAGAGGACTTGGTTCTATGTTTGGATTTACTTTTCCAAAAAACTTTAATTATCCTTTTATATCTAGAAGTGTATCAGAGTTCTGGAGACGTTGGCATATAACATTAGGTAACTTTTTTAGAGAATATGTTTATATTCCACTTGGTGGAAATAGAGTTTCTAAAAAAAGATTATTTTTAAATCTGTTAGCAGTATGGATATTAACTGGGTTTTGGCATGGAGCTGAATATAATTTTATTTTATGGGGAATATATTTTTTTGTTTTTATAGTTATAGAAAAAGTATTTATCGATAAGTATCTTCAAAGATATAAAATAGTATCACATGTATATTTACTTTTTGTAACTCTAATTAGTTTTATAATTTTTGCTATAACAGATATAAATCAGCTTAGCATATATTTCAGTAGAATGTTTACGCTATCAACAGGTACAATGGGATTATATTATTTAAGAAATTATGCGGTGATCATTGTAGTTGCAATTATTTTTTGTATCCCTAATACTAAAGAGTTTTTAGAAAAGAAACTTTTAAAAAACAATATAATTGAAACTATTGTTCTTATGGGACTTTTTATAATTAGTATTGCGTACCTTGTAGATGCTAGTTATAATCCATTTTTATATTTTAGGTTTTAGGAGGTTTTTATGAAAAAAAATAATACTCTTATATGTGTTTTCTTTGGAGTCCTAGGAGTTATGACCTTATTTGATATAGTTAATTCTCAGAAAGTTTTTTCTGATATTGAAAATAGATATTTATCTAAAAAGCCTAAAATAGATAAAGAGAAAATTTTAAGTGGTAAATTTGGCGTTGATTATGAAAAATACATAAATGATCAATTTATTCTAAGGGATAGTTTTATAAACTTAAAGTCAATTTCGGAAATTGGACTTTTAAAAACAGAAAATAATAATATAGTTTATGGTAGCGGCGGTTATATGTTTGAAAAAAATATAGCGTTTGATAGAGATATTTTAGAAGGTAATATAAAAAGTTTAAAACAATTTTCTGATCGAATAGGTAGTAACATGAATACAATAGTAGTACCGTATTCTAGCAGTATACTAAAAGATAAAGTGCCTAATAATTTATCCTTAGTAGATGAAATCAACATTATAAATAAAATAAATAATTATATATCAAATTCAGTAGATGTTTCTAAAACATTAGAAAAAAATAAAACTGATTATATTTATTATAGAACAGATCATCATTGGACAAGTTATGGAGCATATTTAGCTTATATAGAATATTGTAAAGCTGTAGAACAGGAACCTATAGAATTAAATAATTTAAATGATGTACAGATTAGTAATTTTCTTGGAACTTTTTATTCTAAATCCAAATTATTTAGCGCTAAAGCTGATGTTTTAACTTATTATGAAATGTCAGGAGTGAAAATGAAGATAGGAGATGGAGAGTTTCAAAGTATTTATAAGCTTGAAAATTTAGAGAAGAGAGATAAATATTCTGTATTTTTAGATGGAAATCATTCGCAAATAATTCTCGAAAATGATAGGAGTATTAATAATAAAAAATTATTAGTTTTAAAAGATTCTTTTGCAAATTCATTTATTCCCTTTATAGCTAACAATTATAATGAAGTTCATGTTATAGATTTAAGACATTATTATGGTAATTTAAGCGAATATATAGAAAAAAATAATTTTGAAAATATTTTAGCATTATATAGTTTGAAAACTTTAACCGAAGATACCACAATATCAAGAATAAAATTTTAGATATTAAGACTATTTACTAAATTATGGTAAATAGTCTTAATTTTATTCTACTATAAATTTTAGTTTCACTCCATTTTATCTCTTCTAAGGGTGATTTCGTAATAAATGTCTATAAAAATGTATATATGAATATTAGCATTAACTATTAGTTTATATAGTATTACAACTAGTAAAATAAAATATAGTAAATTTGGAGTTTTTATTCATAAACTGTAATTTTTGAGTTTATAGTGAATATACATTAAATATACAAATAATAAAAAAGGAATGGAGGGGTATAGGTGTCAAGTTTAAAGCTTAAAAGCATATATAAAATTTATGACGGTGATGTAACTGCTGTAAAGGATTTCTGCATAGATATTGCTCATGAAGAATTTATTGTGTTTGTTGGACCATCTGGGTGTGGAAAATCAACGACACTTCGTATGATTGCAGGGTTAGAAGAAATTTCAAAAGGGGAATTGTATATTGATGATATATTAATGAATGATGTAGCTCCAAAAGATAGAGATATTGCAATGGTTTTTCAGAATTATGCTTTATATCCGCACATGACAGTAAGAGAGAACATGGAGTTTGCTTTAAAACTTAGAAAATTTAGTAAGGATGAAATTAATAAAAGAGTAAATCATGCGGCTAAAATTTTAAGTCTTGATGAGTATTTAGAAAGACGTCCGAAGGCATTGTCAGGGGGACAAAGACAAAGAGTTGCACTAGGAAGAGCAATTGTACGAGAACCAAAAGTATTTTTAATGGATGAACCGTTATCAAATCTTGACGCAAAGTTAAGAGTTCAAATGAGAACTGAAATTACAAAACTTCATCAGGAGCTTAAAACAACTTTTATATATGTAACTCATGACCAAACAGAAGCGATGACTATGGGTTCACGAATTGTTGTTATGAAAGATGGTTTAATACAACAGATAGATACACCACAAGAAATATATAATAAGCCATCAAACATTTTTGTTGCTGGATTTATTGGTAGCCCTCAAATGAATTTTATGGAAGGGATTCTTAGACAACAAGAAGATAACGTTTACTTAGAGCTTAATGAAAATAAAGTAATGTTGAATAATCAAAAGGGTAAAGAACTTATTGATAAAGGTTATCTTGGAAAGAAGCTTGTAATGGGGATTAGACCAGAACATATAAATAATACTAAAGATTTTATGAAAAAAAATAATAATTCAGTATTTAAAGCAGAGGTACAAGTTGTAGAACTTATGGGCTCTGAGAGCTATATATATATGATTTTTGAAGGAAATAAATTCACAGCTAAAGTAAATGGAACAACAGATGCAAAACATGGTACTATGTGTGAATTTGCAATAGATTTAGAAAAGATACATTTATTTGATAAGGAAACAACATTAGCTATTTAAAATTTGATATAAAAATTTTTATTATATATTTTGAGGAGGTAAAATAAATGAAAAAATTTAAAATATTAGGTAGTTTAGCTCTCATTACAACAATGATGTTTTCTACTATAGCAGGCTGTGGTGGGGGAAAACAGGAAGTTATAGGTTCTGATGGTGAAAAGAAGGAAATAACAAAAATAACATGGTGGAATTTTCCTAATTTTGAAATGAAGGATGGAAAGGTAGGGGCTTATGAGGCGGACCTTGTTGCAGCTTTTGAAAAGGCTAACCCAGATATTAAGGTAAATGTAGAAATGATTTCTTTTAATGGTGGTGGAGAAAAAATAAATGCAGCAATAGCTTCAAATTCAGCACCAGATATTTTATATGATGCACCAGGAAGAATAATAGATTATGCAAGACAAGGTGTTCTAGCACCAATAGATGACATGATTAAAGATTTAAATGGTGATGTAGCAGATGAAATATTAGCAGGTTGTAAATTAGATAGCAAATACTATATGTATCCATTTAACACAACTAATTTTATGATGGCAGTAAATAAAACGATGTTTGAAGAAGCAGGGCTTTTAGATTTATTACCATTAGATTCTGAAGATAGAGTTTGGACAATTGAAGAGTTTGAAACTGCATTAAAAGGTATTAAAAAAGCAAAACCTGATATAATTCCTATGTCATTTTTTAGTAAGAGTACAGCTGGAGACCAAGGAACTAGAGCATTTGTAGCTAATATATTTGGTGGAAGTGTTATGAATAAAGATCAAACTTCATATGCGTTTGATAGTGAAGAAATCACTAAATCTATGGAATGGGTAAAATCATCAATAAATTCAGGCTTAATAGGAAAAGGAAGTGAAGCTTTAGCATCTAGTGACGCTATTGATTTATTCTTACAACAAAAATCTGCATTTACAATTCTTTATTCAACAGGATTACTTAAGAGTAATGCAGATAAGAAAGTAGGAGATTTTGAAGAAGCATTATTACCAATACCAGCACCAAGTCCAGAAAAACTTGCATTAGAACCGCTTATTGGAGGTTTATGTATATTTGATAATGGAGATGATGCAAGAGTAGCAGCATCTAAGAAATTTATTGATTTTCTTGCTAATGATTCAGAATGGCAAAAGAAAAATCTTGTAGCTACAGGTACATTTTCAGTAAGAAATTCTATAAAGAATTTATATGAAGATGGTGAAATGCAGTTTGCTGAAAAAATGGGTAAATACACAGCAGAATATTATAATACAGTAAATGGATTTGCAGAAATGAGAACTCATTGGTTCCCAGCAATACAAGAAGTAACACTTGGACAATCATCACCACAAGATGCTATGAAGAAGTTTAATGATAAGGCAAATGAAACATTAAATAAAAAATAGATATTGATATAATAAATTAAAATTAATAAGGGGTTTAGAAGAAATTTTAAATCCCTTGTTTTGTGAAAAGGAGGAGTTAGTATGAGGGGAAAAATAAAAAGTAGTTCACCAAAAAAATCACGAATGAGTCTTGCTAAAAAAGAAAGTATAAGTGCTTATTTATTCTTACTACCAGCAGCAATATTTTTTATTAGTTTTGTTATTTTGCCTATGATTGGTGGGCTTGTTATGAGTTTCTTTGATTATAATCCGAGAAGTTCAGAATTTATAGGATTACAAAATTACTTGAATATTTTTAAGGATCCAGTTTTTAAAAAATCGATGTTCAATACATTGTTTTTAGTTGTAGGAAATGTACCTATTGTAATGGTTTTTTCAATGTTTGTAGCAATTAACATATATAAAAGGTCATCAAAGGTAAGATCATTTTTTAGATCAGTCTTTTATCTTCCAGCAATTGCATCAGTTGTTAGTATAACAGTTGTATGGGGGTGGATATTCCATCCTAATTATGGGATTTTAAATCATGTTTTAAGCTTTTTTGGCGTAGATCCAAAAGTTTGGCTTGGAGAACCATCTATAGCAAAATGGGCAATTTTAATGGTTCTTGTTACATTATCAGTAGGACAACCTATAGTTTTATATATGGCATCTCTTGGTAATATTCCTAAAGAATATTTAGAAGCAGCAGAAATAGATGGAGCAAACCCAAGACAACTTTTTTGGAATGTAACTTGGCCTCTTCTAAAGCCGACAACGTTATATATAGTAATTATTACAACTATAAATTCATTCCAATGTTTCTCTATAATTCAACTTTTAACAGCAGGAGGTCCTAATTATTCTACTACTACTATTATGTATCAAGTTTATGAAAAGTCATTTACACTTGGACAATATGGTCTTGCTTCTGCAATGGGAGTTATACTTGCTATTATTGTTATGTCAATTTCAATAATACAATATAAATACTTTGGTTCAGATGTTGAATATTAAAAGGGGGGATGCACTATGTTCTTTAATAAAAAAAAGAAACAAAAAGAGCAACTATATGACTGGCGCAGTCAATGGACACTAAAACATATAATTGCAATGATAGTTTTATGTATACTTATGATTTTATTTATATTTCCATTTTACTGGATTATTACTGGGTCATTTAAGGATTTAGGAGCAGCAATTGCTAATCCTCCAGAATGGTTTCCATTAAAGCCTATGTTAGATAACTGGGTTAGTTTATTTCAACAACCAATAGTTAGATGGACTTTTAATAGCTTTTTTATAGCGATAGCTACAACTTTTTTAGTTTGTTTAACAGCTTCTCTTGCTGGATATGTTTTAGCTAAAAAAAGATTTCCTGGAAAGAAAGTATTATTTTGGCTTCTTATAATAGCGATGGCTTTACCAAAGCAAGTTATAATGGTTCCATTATTTAATATTTTGACTAGTCTCGATTGGATAGATAGTTATAAATCATTGATATTACCAGCTGTTGGATGGCCTTTTGGTATATTTTTAATGAAACAGTTTAGTGAAACAATACCAACTGAACTTTTAGAAGCAGCAAGAATAGATGGATGTAGTGAATTGAGAATATTTACAAAGATGGTGTTACCTATAGTTAAGCCAGGAGTTGCAGCACTTGCGATATTTACTTTTATAACATCATGGAATGATTATTTTATGCAACTTATACTTATCAGAAGTACAGACATGCAAACACTTCCACTTGGAGTTGCTACAATGCAACTTGAATTTACTACAAACTATGGGCTTATGATGGCAGGCGCAGCACTTGCATCTATACCTATGATAATTGTATTTTTAATATTCCAAAAATCATTCACTCAAGGAATTACAATAGGAGCAGTTAAAGGTTAAAATAAAAAATCACCTAGATTTAAGTTTTGGTTTATACAGTACAAAACTAAATTTAGGTGATTTTTTTACTATTTAATACGACAAATATTGACAGTAAATTAATAAAATTTTATATTTTTTGGATATTATTGACTATTTAGTGCTTAGTATGTGATTATTGTTATGATTAGATAGCAATTATGAGGTGAATATGAAAAAAAGTTTTTTTAGAGTGTTATGGGGAATACAAGTCTTTTTAATATTATGTGGATTTAATAAAATTAGTGTAGAAGCAGAATCGAGAGATAAACATTTGAATTTTAATAATCTTACTATGAATGAGGGATTATCACAGGGAACTATAGATGATATATTTCAAGATAGTAGAGGATATATGTGGTTTGCAACTAATGATGGATTGAATATGTATAATGGATATGAATTTAAAGTTTTTAAGGGAGATTATCATAATGAAAATACTATATGGCCTGGACTTATAACTAGTATTGGTGAAGATAAATACGGGAATATGTGGATTGGGACAAGTGGAGGGCTTGCAATTTTAAATAAATATTCAATGCAGATAACAAGAGTAGATTCTGATAAAAATAGTAAAACTTTATTATCAAATCATAATGTCTGGGATATTCACAAGGATTCATATGGTAATATGTGGGTTGGCACAGAGGATGGATTAAATAAATATAATTATGAAACTAATCTATTTGAACGTTATTCTGTTCAGGAAGAAGCTAAATCGAAAGAAAATTTTAGTATTACAGATATATCTAATGATAAACATGGAAATTTATTAGTGGGGAGTAATAAAGGTCTATATATTGTTAATAATAAAACTCAAAAGTTGAGCAAGGTTAATATTATTAATGAAGTTTTAGACGATAGAGAGATTAATGATCTTTATTGTTCTGATGAATATGGAATTTTTGTAGTGCTTGAAGATGGAAATCTTATTGTAATTAAAAGTGAAAAAGATATAGATACGTTTAATGCTAAATATCTAAACCAAGATGCTAGAATTAGAACTATAAGTCAGGGGGTAGAAAGTGATATATGGATTGGAACTAACAAAGGAGTTTTTAGATGCTTAATAAAGGAAAAACAGATAATTAGATATAAACATAAAGATTATAATTCAAAATCTTTAGTTAGTGATGGAGTTCGAAATATTTTTAAAGATAAAACAGGGCTTATGTGGATAGGAACATCTAATGGGATAAGCATTGCAAATATGGAACAAAATTTTACTAATTATCAAAAAAGAATTGGAGAAAAAGATTCTCTAAGTGGCAAATCTGTTTTTGGAATATATGAAGATGAAATAGGTAATTTATGGGCAGGAACAAATGCAGATGGACTAAATAAAATTAATAGGAAAACAGATGAATATGAATATTTTAAAATGGAAAATGGAATGCCAAGTGATAGTATTTGGCAAGTTAGAGGGGATGGAAAAGGTCATGTTTGGGTGGCTACAAAAAATGGATTAACAAAGATAAATATTTTTACTAATGAAATAAAGGTTTATAAACATATAGAAGGAGATGAAACATCTTTAGTAGATAATGATGTTAGAGAAATATTTATTGCAAAGGATGGACTATTTTGGATAGGGACAAGAAAAGGACTTTGCATTTTTAATCCAGAGACAGAAAAGTTTATATCTTTGAATAATGTTTTAAATGATAATGGAATAAATGAACTATTCGTAAGAAGAATTTTTCAGGATTCTAATGGAGATATATGGCTTGCTGTTGGATGGCAAAGTGGACTTGTAAAACTTGAAATCAACAATAAAAAACTAATTAGATATACTACAGAAGGTAGTGAGGGGAAGTTCTTAAGTGACAATGTAGTAATGGCAATTAACCAAGGATTAAACGGAGATATGTGGATTGCGACTATTAATGGTCTTAATAGAATAGATAGCAAAACAAAGAAAATTAAAATATACAATAGAGAAGATGGTTTAGAAAATAGCTACATTTATGGAATTCTTGTAGATGATGAAGGAAATATTTGGGTTAGTTCTAATGGAGGAATTTATAAATTTAATGTTAAGCTTAATTCATTTGAAAATTACACATATGTTGATGGATTGCAAAATAATGAATTTAATGTAGTTTCTGACTTTAAAAGTAGTAAAGGGGAACTTTTTTTTGGAGGTGTAAATGGAATTACAAGTTTTATGCCTAATGATATCAATAAAATAAAAAAGGAAAGTTTGCCTATTTATATAAATAATTTATCTGTAGGAAGAGAGAGTAAAAGTATCTTTGAAAAAAACTTAAAGCTTAAATATAAGGAGAATAATTTTGAATTTTTATTTACACTACCAGAGTATGTAGACCCTAAAAATGTTAGTTATGAATATATGCTAGAAGGATTTGATCAGCAATGGGTTTATAGCGGTCAAAAAAGAAAGGCAAATTATACAAATATTTCTCCAGGAAAATATATATTTAAGGTTAGAGCCAAGGCAAAGGGAAAAGAAATGAGTAATATCGCAATATTTAATTTAACTATAGAAAAACCTTGGTATTTATCAAATATTGCATTAATAATATATTTTGCATTAAGTATAGGTGCAATTACAATTGCTTTAAATTATGTGAAAATATTAGATGGGTTGGTAACTGAACGAACATTTGAATTACATAAGGAAATGTTAGAAAAAGAGAAAATGTATGAGGAGTTATTAAGATATGAAAAAGTTAGAAATACTTACTTAGTTAATTTATCACATGAGCTTAGAACACCTCTAAATGTTATTTTATCAAGTCAGCAGCTCATAAGTTCTTTAAATAAAGCTGGAAAAGTTATAACAAAAGAAAAATTAGAGAGTTATATGAAGATAATATCTACTAATGCAAAAACATTATTAGAAGTTATTAATGATTTGATTGATAGTTCGAAAATAAAATCTGGTGCATATGTAATTCAAAAAGAAAAGCATAATATAGTATATGTCGTAGAAGAGGTTGCTCTTAGCATGAATTATTATATAGAAGAGGCTGGGATTAATCTTATAGTCGACCCAGAAGTTGAGGAGTTAGAAGTTTTATGCGCAAAAAATGAGATAGAAAGAATAGTTACAAATTTAATAGGTAATGCAGTTAAATTTACAGATGCTGGTGGTGAAATTTTTGTAGGAGTTAGGCAGCGTGGTGAAAATGTTGAAATAGTAGTTAAAGATAGTGGAGTTGGTATTTCAAAAGATGATCAAAATAAAATTTTTGATAGATTTACTCAAGTTGGAAATTTAGAAGAAAAAATTTCAAGTAAACATTGTAGTAGTGGAATAGGTCTTAATTTAGTTCAAGATTTAGTAAGTTTGCATAATGGAACTATTATAGTTATAAGTGATTTAGGCAAAGGAAGTGAGTTTATAGTTACAATACCAATAAATTCAGATTCAGAATAGTAAGAGGGGATTTTGTTTAATTAAAGTAAGATATAAATATATATTTTAGTGATGCCTAGATAGGTTATATGGTAATGAAATTAGAAAAACTAGATTGTAGTTTTAAAGTAAAAAATAGCTAGGAATTCCTAGCTATTTTTTAATATTTAATGAACTTATTATGTTTTACGTTATTAGAACCATCCATTGTCATTGTTGTCATTACGATCAAACATATCATCTATAAAATCATTTGCAACATCACCAACTACGTCACCTATAATATCAGCTTCTATCATTTGTCCCATAGTAGGTCCGCCGTAGTTGTTTCTTCCATACATACCTTGGTCTTGGTACATTCTATTTTGCATCATTCTATCCTGTTGCATTCTGTCTTGTTGCATTCTTTCTTCTTCAATTCTTCTTTTTTCATAGAATTTATTTTGTATAGAATGTCTTTCATCAAGAGAAAGTGGTCTACCTATTTTTCTTTCATACATCATTATTTTTTCTTGTAGCATTCTCTCATCTTGAGCTCTTTGTTCTTGTAACATTCTGTCTTGTTGCATTCTATCTTGGTACATTCTATCTTGCATCATTTGGTCTTGATACATTTGATCTTGATACATTCTATTATCATTATACATATTGTTTCTATTCATTTGTCTTTGCATCATTTTACCTTCAATAGTACCTTCAACAGCACCATCGACAACGTCTTCTATTATATCTTCAAAAAATCCCATAATATACGACCTCCGAATATAAAAATTTATAAATTTGTTAATATAATTGTTAACTTTTTTTGAACGATTATATTGTAATAGATTATAGCACTTAGTAATTAGTATATCAAGCAGATAATTATAAAAATAAATACAAGCATAGTTAATGCTGTCTATTTATCAAAGTATTAGAAAGTTTTAGAATTTTTTTAGTAGATGAATTTAGCAGATTTTCAATTTGTGTATTTTTTAGTACTGAGTTTCTGAGTTTAATTTTATCTGTAGTTAGCAATGTTAAAATAATTAATTCAGGATAAGTGTTAGAATCTGAATTAATATTTACTAAGTTTTTATAAAGTAAGTATTCATAAAATAATAGCTCAGAGATAAGTAGCTGAATACCATCTTCTAATTTGGTCCTAAATAAAACTCTATTAGCTACAAATACTATTATTAGCCCAACAATTACTAAAAATGCTCTAGTTAAAGCAAGTTCGTGAACATTCATATATAATGCAGTTACACAAAGAGAGGCTAAAGTTGTAAATATTGAAAGTTTGTAATATGACTTAAATCCATATGTTAAATAGAGGGATATGAGTAATACAAAAATTAATAAATTTTTGTTGTTTAATAAGCTAACTAAACAAAAAATAGTAATTCCTATAGCATTTCCTTTGATTCTATCTTTGCTTTTAAAGAGAGTTTCTTCATAATATATTTGCATAACCGACATTATAGTAATTGAAATCCAAATTATTTTGGATTTTGCAATTAAATGAGAAGAAAATAAGCAAATAGTAAGGGTTATAGATATTCTTAGGGCAAATTTTAATCTTATAGATTTTCTATGAAATTTTCTTTTTAATAATTCTTTATACCCCTGTATTTTACTTCTTTTCCACTCGGAAAATGAATTGAGCTTTTTAGGAGAAATTTCATTATATTTTTTTAATGTATCTCTTAAGACTTTAATAATTTTAAGTAATTCACTATCAGATGTATTTTCTAGTATATGAGTAAGTTTTTTTTCAAAGTTTTTATTGCTTTTAGTTTTATCAAGCTTAAAAATACTAATAAGTTCCTTGATTTTTTTAAAATCTGTATCTGCAATTTTTTTATCTTTTATATTATAAGTGTATTCATTAAGTTCATTTATGCTCAGAAGAATTTTAAGTCGTAGTTCACCTTTAATTGAAGTAATACTAGTTTTAGTTTTATCTATATAAACTTTATAAATTTCCTGTAATAATAAGTTATAAATTTTTTTGTAGAGAGTTATATCAAAGTTATTTTCTAAAAGTAGTTCAAATTGTTTTGAAATATTATCTAGTGTAGGTTTAAAATCGTTTAATAAATCTTTTTTATTTTCATCTATTATTAAATTTATAAAAACAACTAAGCAGCAACAAACTACTACTATTAAATATTTGTTTACTAAACTTTCGAAATTATCGTGTGAAAAACTAGTAAAAATAAATAACATTAGAAAAGGTTTGTAGATTTTAGGATTATAACTAAAGCTTAAATAATATGCTATAGCAAAAATAGTAAAAAAATTTATGAATATACCAATATATATGTGTGCAGTAGCAAAGTAAGATAATGTTACTAATAAAATATCTAGGATACATAATTCAAATAATTTTTTTAAGGGATTTATAGATATGTTTTCAAAAGATATAGCTATTGATGTTAAAGCTATAGGAAACGCAAGCATTGCATTTTGAAAGCCAAAAAATAATAAGATAAAAGACATAGAAATAACAGCAATAGAACCATATCGCATCATTTTATAAGTATTAAGTTCTGTTTTTTTTATAATATAATCAAATAAATTTTTCATTTTAATTCACCGTTTAATAAATTTCAACTTACTAAAAAGCTGTATTAATATTATTAGTAATTTCTAAAAATTTATGTAATTAACTTAAACGTATTTTAATAAGCAAATTTGAAAGAGGTGTGTATAGAGTAAAAGACAATACTAGATAAAATATTACTTTTTATATAAAACAATAAATTATGTACCATAATTTGTTGTTTTACATATATTATAGTATATAAAATTTAGTAAGAGAAAATTAGGGAGATTAAAAATATGGGTAATTGCTATAACAATCTAGGAAGTTCATCTAGATGTGTTAATAAACTTCAAGAGTGTAAGTATAAAACTTGTACAAATAGTTGCAATAAAAGACCTGAAGATTGTAGAGCTTTAGAATGTGAGCTAAAAGAATTAATGGAAGTGTTAACTACATTAGAAATCGAATCAAATAAAAAAATTGATAAAGCAAGAGAATATCAAAATCAAGCAGAAATATTAATAGCAAAAGCATTAGAAGCTCAATGTAAGGCTGGCGAATTATTAGAAGATGCTGAATATATAGAAAGTGAATCACAAGAATTAAGAAAGAAAATTTATAATATGATTTATAGAACAATAGAATGCTATAAGAGTGATTCTAATAATTGCAATTGTAATTGCAACCATAATTGTTGTAATTGCAATCACAATTGCTGTGATTAACATTTAAAAGAAAAAAAATAAGAAGTTTAAAACTTCTTATTTTTTTCTTTTAAAAAGCTCCATTAATTAGCAAATCAAGTTTACCTGTTTTAGGGTCTATTATAAGACCATGAACTCTAACATCATTTGGCATTAACGGGTGGTTTTTAACTATATTTACGCTTTCTGTAACCGAGTCTTCCACTGAAGAAAAGCCTTTTAACCATTTATGTATATCTATTCCTGAATTTTGAAGTGTACTTAGAGTATCAGTAGAGATATTTCTTTCTTTCATTTTTTCGATTATTTCATCTGGATTTATATTACTCATTCCACAACCGTAATGTCCTATTATAAATATATCCTTTGCATTAAATTCATATATAGCAACGATAATACTTCTTAGTACACTTCCAAATGGATGTACAACAGTAGCACCAGCATTTTTTATTATTTTTACATCACCATTTTTGATATTCATAGCTTTAGGCAATAGTTCTGTAAGCCTTGTATCCATACAAGAAACTATAACTGCTTGTTTATTTGGTATTTTTGATGAGATAAATTGAGTGTAGTCTTTATTCTCTACAAAATGCTTATTAAATTCTAAGATATCTCTTAGTGTATTTGGCATAAAAAAACCTCCGAAAATAATTTGTTATAAATTATTCAAATTATACCACATAAATAATTAGAATAGTATTACATTTAAAAGACTTTACTAATTCACAAATTTATGTAATTATAATTATAAGAAATATTTCTTTTTAAAGTATAGAAAGGGGATTGTATGATGGATAACAAGGTGTTTTTAAGTGTAGTCATGCCTATGTTTAATTCAGAGAAGACTATTATAAAAGCCTTAGATTCTTTAAATAATCTAAAAGATAAAGATATAGAATTAATCCTTATTGATGATGGGTCAGAAGATGAATCTTATGAAATCTCAAGAGAATATTTAGAGAGCGTAGAATTTAAACATATTATTATAAAAACAGAGAATAGAGGTCAAAGTAGTGCTAGAAATATTGGGATAGAAAAAGCAAAAGGTGAATACATATTGTTATTAGATTCTGATGACTATATATCAGATAACCTTGTATCAGTAGCTAAAGAAGCATCTAAAAGGAGCAATCCTGAAATACTTATGTATGATTATCAAAGAGTTAATGAAGATTATAGTTTAAGAGAAAATCCTAAACAGAAATTCGCATTTTTTGGAAGTATATCTCCAGGAATGGATGTTTATGAAGCTTATAAAAATAATGATTTAAGAATATGGACATCTTCTTTAATTTATAGAACAGATTTTATAATAGATAATAATTTAAGATTTGTAGAGGAAGCATTTGCCCTTGAAGATTTGAATTTTATATTTAAATGTTTATGGACAGCAACTAAGATAAAAGTTATAGATGAGGTTTTAGCATATTATTATCAAAGAAAAGATTCTTTAACAAATAAAGTTGATATCAATAAAAATATGACATTATTAGAGGCAATAGATGATCTTATAGGTGTTTCAAGAAAGCGAGTTCTCGGAATTGATTTTGAGAGGGTTATAGAAAGAGAATTTGCAGTTGAGCATATAATGTATCAAATTTTGACAGCACTAAATAGAGAAAATAAAGATGAAATTTTAAAAATTTTAAAAGATAAAAAGGTAAAAGAATATTTAAGCGAGGGTGTTAAAAAGACTCCAAGATATGGAAATAGTCTGTATATTTGGAGTAAAATAGCATGTTATGCTCCGGGATTATTTACATTCTTATATCTTAAAAAAACAGGTAGATAATTAAAAAAATAAATAACTTATTTTTATAAGTTTTAATTTAATATTAATAAGGACAAGTTATATTTTAGAAAGTATGCACATGCATACTTTTTTTTATTAGAGATTTTATGATCGATATAGGTTATAATATTAAGGAATAATAAGAAGAAAGAGGTAAGAATGAAAGAATATAGACTGAGTAAGCGATATATTCTAAAAATGATTATTGTAAGATTAATTTTATTGGTTTTAATTGATGTAGCATATATAGAATTTAATGGAAGAATTAATAGCAGATATCATGCTATTTTATTTATCGTTATATATAGTGTAAATGTAATATTAGGAGCAATAACTTTTGGAATGCCATTTATAGAATATATAGCTTATAAATATGTATTAGATGATGAAGCCTTTGAGCTTAAATATGGAGTTTTTTTTAGAAAAACTATATATATTCCAAGAGGAAACATAAAATACATTATAGTACAAAAAGATCCTATTGATAGAATATTAGGGATTAGCAGTTTAAAATTATATACTACAGCTGGTAATACATCAATAAAGGCTTTAAGTAAAAGTAGACTTAGAGAACTTTGGGGAATTATGGATGTTGCAGATGTTACAGATAAGGGAGAATAAGTATGATTTATTATAATAAAAACCATTGGTTTATTATTATCATTAACTTTTTTAAGATAATAAGAAAATTTTGGGCTTTAATAATTCTTATAATAATTCCTAGTATTCCATTTGGAACATTTGGAATTATTACTATTTTTTCTCTTATAGGTCTATTTTGTATTTTTAGATGGCTTAATGAATTTATTATTTTAGAAAACAATAATCTTCTTTATAAAAGAGGAATTTTTTTAACTGAAAAGATTAAGATTCCATTAAATAGTGTTTCACTAATAGAGTCTAATAGAAATATTATTCATATAATTCTTGGACTTCGAAGAATTAAAATAGAAAGTATTTCCCCAAAGGATAGAAAATTTGAAATCTTAATGGTATTAAAAAAAGATAAGGCATCAGAATTTCATAGTATGTTAAACTTTATAGAAACAAAAAATGCGCCAATTGTTACAGATATAGATAATAGATTTGTATATAAAGTTTCAGCTAAACATTTGCTTATTTTGTCAACGCTTAGAAGTAATATAATTTTGGGCGCCGGAATTATTTATTCAATAGGACATTTTATAAATGATGTTGATAATAAGTTTGGAAAAGATATAAAACAATTTATTATATATACTTTGAAAAATGGTATTACTAAGGAAGATATAAGATTTGGAATAATTTTATCCATATTATTTGGAATAATTTTTTTGACTTTTTTAATTTTAGGATTTTCCATTATTGGATTAATTTCTAAATATTATAAATTTAAACTTTATAGAAAACAAAATCATCTATTTATAAATCATGGTCTTGTAGTTAGACGAAGATATTCTATAAAAATATCTAATATACATGCAATAAAAATAGAACAAAATCT
The DNA here is from genome assembly GCA_051650825.1 of Sarcina sp. GTDB lineage: Bacteria > Bacillota > Clostridia > Clostridiales > Clostridiaceae > Sarcina. The sequence goes on from JBOFRC010000124.1 coordinate 17,114, forward strand.
TATAAATCAAATTTTAGGGCTTTATACAATGAAAGCATCAGTGGTTGGATATGGAAATGATATGAGTGAAGATGAAGTTATTTTTCCACTTTGTACAAAGGAACAAATGTTAAAAATAATGGTTGAAACTATCCCGGAATTTAAATTTAATGGTGAGATATTTATACCACCTAGTAAGAGTTTTAATAATTTTTATATATCATGGACTAGTTATTCAATTATCTTTGCGCTTGTTTTTTATCAAGTATTTAATCATAGTATTATTGGATTTATAGCTGTTCCACTTATGATTCTATGGAGATATCTTATAAAGAAGAATGCAGCACTTGGTGTGAAAAATGATATTCTTTATTTTAGTTCAGGTTCATTTGTAAAACGAATAAGTTTAATAAGAGATACTAGTATGGTAGAATGCTGTAGAGTTATTAATATCTTTCAGCGTAGAAAAAGTATTTGTGATTTTAGAATAAGGTATTACAATCAGAGAAAATTTGAGTTAATAAGAATAAAAAATATGGATGCATATTTATATACACGAATTAAAGAAAAAATGAAAAATAACTGTTATTGAGTTATTAAAAGGAGAAAAATATGAGTAAGATTTTAGTATTAGCAGAAAAACCATCTGTTGGAAAAGATATTGCGAGAGTACTTGGCTGTAAAAAAGGTGGAAATGGTGTTTTAGAAGGTAATAAGTATATAGTTACTTGGGCAATGGGACATCTTGTTAGTCTTGCAGCCCCTGAACTCTATAAAAAAGAATGGAAAGATTGGAAGATGGAAAGTTTACCAATGCTTCCTGAAAGAATGAAGCTTATAGTTTTACCTAAAACAGCAAAACAGTTTAATACAGTAAAATATCAATTAAATAGACAAGATGTTGAAAGTATAGTAATAGCTACTGATGCTGGAAGAGAAGGAGAGTTAGTTGGTAGATGGGCTATAGCAAAATCTGGGGTTAAAAAGCCAATACAAAGACTTTGGATATCATCTGTTACAGATAAGGCAATAAAAGATGGTTTCAATAATTTAAAGCCAGGAAAAGCATATGAAAACTTATATAGAGCCGCTGAATGTAGAGCAGAGGCAGATTGGATTGTTGGGCTTAATGTAACAAGAGGACTTACTTGTAAGCATAATGCACAGCTTTCAGCAGGAAGAGTTCAATCTCCAACACTTGCTCTTATAGTAAATAGAGAAGAGGAAATAAGAAATTTTAAACCAAAAGAATATAATACTATTAGTGTAAAAACACCTAAATGTGATTTTTCATGGGTTAATAAAGAGAATAACGGTAGAATATTTGATTTAGAGTTTAGTAAGAAAGTAGAAGTAAAATTGAATGGATCAGAAGTTGAAGTTATAAATGTAAATAGTAAGGATAAAAAGATTTATCCAAAGCCTCTTTATGACTTAACTGAACTTCAAAGAGACTGTAATAGAGCTTTTGGTTTTTCAGCAAAACAAACTCTTAACATAATGCAAAGATTATATGAAAATTATAAAATTTTAACATATCCTAGAACTGATTCTAGATATTTAACAAGTGATATAGTTGCAACGCTTTCAGATAGAGTTAAAGCTGTAAGTGTTGGTGATTATAGAAAAGCTTGTCTTGAAATATTAAAAGCGCCTATAAAGTCAAATAAAAGCTATGTGAATGACTCTAAAGTTTCAGATCACCATGCTATTATACCAACGGAAGAGAGAGTAGATTTATCACTTCTTGGTTCAGATGATAGAAAAGTGTATGATTTAGTTGTTAAAAGATTTTTAAGTCATTTTATGCCTCCATACATTTATGAAGAAACTACTCTTGAAGGAAATGTAAATGGAGAAAGACTTGTAGCTAAAGGAAAAGTTACAAAGCAAAAAGGATGGCAAACATTATTTGATAAAATGCAAGATGATGATGAAAGTGATGATATTAAAGGACAAGAGCTTCCAGTTATAAGTAAAGGTGATAAATTAAAAGTTTTAGGAGTTAATGTAGCTAAAAAACATACAACACCTCCTGCAAGATTTAATGAAGCTACACTTTTATCTGCAATGGAAAGTCCACAAAAGTATGTAAATGTTGATAAAACTGCTGCAAAGACTTTAAATGAAACTGGTGGACTTGGAACTGTTGCAACAAGAGCTGATATAATTGAGAAATTATTCAACTCATTTGTAATAGAGAAAAGAGGGAATGAAATTCATCCTACATCAAAAGGAAAACAGTTAATAGAACTTGTACCAGAAGATTTAAAATCACCACTTTTAACAGCTGAATGGGAAGGTAGACTTGATGCAATAAGCAAGGGAAAAGAAAATGCAAGTAAATTTATAAAAGAAATAAGAGAATATTCAACAAATTTAGTTGCTGATGTAAAAGGTGGAAAAGATAGATTTGTACATGATAATATGACAAGAAGTAAATGTCCTGAATGTGGAAAGTTTATGCTTGAAGTTAATGGGAAAAAAGGTAAAATGCTTGTATGTCAAGACAGAGAATGTGGACATAGAGAGAGCATATCAATGATAACAAATGCAAGATGCCCAGAATGTAAGAAAAAACTTGAGCTTAGAGGTAAAAAAGGATCAAGATCATATGTTTGTACAGGATGTGGATTTAAAGAAAAAGAAGAAGGATTCAAAAAAAGATTTGAGAATAAGAAAGATAAGGTTAGTAAAAAAGAAGTTAATAATATTATGAAGAAAATGAAAAAAGAAGCAGCAGAGGATATCAATAATCCATTTGCAGATTTACTTAAAGGTTTTAAATAAGAAAAAAACGTAAGACTTTAATTTAGAGTCTTACGTTTTTATTATAAATTAAATTTAGGAGAGGTTATGAATATTCAGTTTATTTTAGGGGATACAAAATTTAATTTTAGAGTTTGTGCAATCTGTATAAAAAATGACAAAATATTGCTTCATAAAGCACAAGAGGATTCTTTTTGGGGATTAATAGGAGGAAAGGACTTGCCGAGTATTTCTAAGTTTATTAAACATGTTATTTATAGGGATAATATAGAAAAATAAAAAATATTTAAATAAGCCACCATCAATATAGATGGTGGCTTGTCTTTATTTTTATTTTGTAAGATCTTGATTTACTAGTATATCTGCTAATGTGTAATTAGAAAACTCATTTATGAACGCACCTAAAGCTCCATTCATTATGGTTTTTAGCCTACATCCTTTAGTTTGCATAGGACATTTATCTCTACTAGAGAAGCATCCTGCGATGTTTAAGTTTTCTTCTGTAATTTTTAGCACATCACTAAGTACTATCTGATTTGGTTCTAATCCAAGCTTAAGACCACCTGAACGACCTTTAAGTGATATTACGAAATCTGTTTTTGCAAGTTTTTGTATTATTTTCTTTAAATGATGCTCAGAAATACCTAGAGTTGAAGAAAGTTCTTCTACAGTACATAATCTGTCTGTATTATTTGCAAGGTAAATTAGAGCTCTAAAAGAATAATCAGTAAATTTTGATAAGTACATTACTAAACCGCCTTTATATATATATATTCTAGTAATTATATTTTAATACATTTTAAAATAAAAACAAGCTTATGTTAATCATACTAAAAATAATTTAATAAAAAAAGGATATTTAAGAAGTAACTGTAAAGAAGTTTCTTTAACAAACTAATAAAATAAGTATATAAATAACTTAAAATTAAAAAAGTTATAATCTAATTTAAAAGTCTAATTTATTGCCTTTATTAGTTAATTTAAGTTTAAAAATTAAAAAGTTTTAATTTGCTTATCTTTTAGAAAAAAAGTCGATTTTTTGGTTATAATGTTTATTGATTGAGAATTCATATATTCTAGAATTAGTTAAAACTCCAATATGTGTAATTTCTAATGCTAAACTATTTTTAGGTATTTTTAAGAGAGTAGTTTCACTATCTTTAAAAATAGTTGCTTCTATAGTTTTATAACTATGAGAAATTTTGAGATTTTTAGTTTCTTCTATGTACTTAGTAATACTATTAGCACAAATATCTAAGGTCAAGTCATTAAAAAGTGAAAAGGGCATAAATGTATATTCTAAATGTTTAAACTTATTATTAATATATCTTGCCCTAATTATATACCAAATATGCGAATCTATTTGTATATTTAACTTTTGAGCAATTAATTTATTGGCTTTTATTTTTTTGAATTTTAAAATTTTAGATTCAATCCTATCATCGCTATGTGTATCAGATAGGGATGATAGGCTTAAAATATGGTTTTTATGAGATCTACTAATATAACTTGTACCACCTGGAACTTTTTTTATATATCCTTTTTCTATTAGATCTGAGATAGCACTTCTAATAGTATGTCTATTGCATTGATAATAAGTAGCAAGTTTATTTTCTGAATCTAATTTTGAGTGTTCTGCAAGTTCGCTAGCTAATATTTTTTTTATTATATCTTTAGATATTTCTTTACTATTCAAATTATCACCTCGTATATCTTATAATTATAGTTTTTTTTACAATTTTATACAATAGTGAAAGTGTGATTTTATATATTTAAAATAAATCATTTAGTAGTATTATAAAAAATAGATATCTTTAAGTAAGATATCTATTTTTTGGAAGACAAGTAGTATAAAATATTACTTATTGATTAAAGATGTGAGAATTTTATACAAAATTGTCTAGACAGGTAATGACAATTTAAATATTTCTTTTTAAAATATACTTATAGTTACATATAAGTTCCGAGTAGGAAAAATATCTAGCTTATTATTAGGGTGATTAAATTAAAATTGAAGTT
>JBOFRC010000125.1:0-1005 GCA_051650825.1 Sarcina sp.
TAAACTTCCATGACCCCTCCAGAAGGCATGTAAGAGAATAGAGCTGGTCTGCTGTTCCACAACTGGGATGGAATCAGGATTGTTTCTCCTGAATCTTTTCTACGATAACGCTGGGAAATTTATGCCAGGGTTCTGGAAAAGAGACTATGGCCAATTGTCAAACCTCAGATTCAGGAGAAACAATGCTGAACACTCCTGGACAAATGAGGGACTACACCGTCTTTCCCAGGGTTGCTATACAGTGCAATTCCCCCGATAATTGGAGCACACTCTCCAGGCTCCTTTCCTAAAAATTAAATAACAATATCCAGAGCATTTACCATTTGAAGGCAAATCTCACACAACCCCTGGTGCCCTGCCATTGTGGAGCATTTAAACTATCTCATTGACCTCTTCCAGTGAAATGGGTATGGCTTCCCCCAAGACTTCTAACCCTGCCTGTCTCACAGAGGGTATGTCAGTTTTAGGTTTAGAAGGTTTAGAAGTGTTCCACCGACCAAGAACATCCACTGTCGACATCAGTAGTTCTCTCCACCTTACTTTTCCTGAGTTGTCTGACAATTTGCCAGAACCTCTTTGAAGCCAACTGAAAGTCCTCCATGTCCTCCCACACCTTTTGAGTTAGTGTTATAATTGCTACCTGTGCTGGCCTACAGATACCTGTCTGCTGCTTCTGCAAACCACAGATATGTGCAATCTCTATGTTTCAAAGGCTGTGGTTAAAGTCTGGTTAGATTTCTACACAAAAACACTTGGTTAGGATTAGGAAACAATCACGATTTGGGTTAAAATACCCACTTTTGTCACCATAAAAACAGTCGAAAATGTCAGAAACCTCACTAAAAACATTCGATTTTGTCACCAAAAACAAAACAGAGACCACCAAACAGTGGTCTCTGGTACTTTTGCCACTTCCAGCCATCTGACTACTGATCTCGCCATGTGACTAATGATCTTGCCGCCATCCAACCCCCTCCTCCTGCAAGAAAGGAAATCAGCTCCTAA
>JBOFRC010000126.1:0-1065 GCA_051650825.1 Sarcina sp.
TACACACCACTGGAGTTAGATGGAAAGACATTTTTCCTAATTAACTCTGTTTTTCATGGCGGCATCATTCAATCAAATGGATTCTGGATGTCTTGTGCATCATTTCAATTCAGCCTGACATATTTGGTGTCTTTGGAAACTTTAGGATCCCCGCTAGAGTTTGAAATAAAGTTCTGTTGCTTTGAACCTAACGTCTGCAAATAGATACAAAAAATAAAGGTGTCTTTTAAATTAAGGTCAAATGTCAAGTGGAAAAGTCCAAACTGACTGTTTTTTTTTGTGGTAAAATACAAACAAAATCTTGGATTAGGAAAACATTTGCACTGAGAATCAAATATAAAGAATCAGCTGTGTTTAACGAGTGGACTACAGTAAAATAAATCTGTTGTAAAGTAGAAAAGGATCAAGAGCATCATCTTAATTATCCAGCTTTAACTGGAATCCTGCAGAACCTGTCAGCACACATTCACACACACGCAGTGAAACCTGAGATAAACACTTTCGTTTCCCACCAGCGTTTGAGAAATCAGCAGGTAGCAGAGTCTGTAGTTCAACCTGCAGCTGACAAATGGTTAACGGAAATTCCTGAAAACATTTCATTGTTCCTGAAAAACAAGGTGCAGCAACTCCATCAACAGAGTCATGTGACGTTGCTGCCAGAACCCAACCTGTGTCTCATCTCATAGCATTTTTGCACTTTAAAACATAACTTCATTTAAATTATTTTTCAATGTTTTCCCTCTTCAGTTATTTTATGTCTTTCCATAAAGAAATTAATAAATAACTTAATAAATATGTTTTATTTAATCACACAAGAGAGTGAATGTACATGTGTATGTGCTGTCAGTATATGTGGGAGCATGAAGGTATGTGTGTGTATGACTGTGTGTATTGTGTGTATGTGTGTGATTTTCATGTGAGACACAGACATGTGCAGGCTTTGAAAACATGCGTATATGACGAGTTTACAGTATGTGTGTATATTGCGTTTATCATTATTAGCAGTAGTGAGCGGCATTGTAATTCCTCCAGCTTTACAGTTTAAAAATAAAGCTTTTAGATGAT
>JBOFRC010000127.1:0-62527 GCA_051650825.1 Sarcina sp.
TACTGCTCCAGAACCTACTAGCTTTTTATTTTGGAATCCTATAATCGCTATTTTACCTAGAATTTTAATAGGTATTGGAAGTTACTATATTTACATTATTTCTGTTAAGGCTGCTAAGAAAAATTTAAAACTCACTGCAATTATTGGAGATTTATTAGTTAGTATCTTAGTTTTCTTAGCAATTTCAGCTATTGCAACAGCTGTAGGAACAACAGAATTAACTGCCAACATAATAGCAATTATTATCGGTATTATATTATTTATAATTATTATTACAGTAATAATTAAATTCAAACATACTAATAAAGAAGAAGCTTTATCGATAGGTATTTCAGCAGTTTTAGGAACTATGATTAATACTATAGGAGTTCTAGGTTTAGCTTATATTATTTATCTTAATAAGTTTGCACAGGCACTTCATATTTCATCAACCGCCGCTGGTGGAGTAATTGTTGGCATTGGAGTTACAAATGGTATTCCTGAAAGTATAATTTCAGCTATAGTTACTATTCCTGTTGTACTTGCAATAAAAAAAATAAGAAAATAATATTGAAAGGGGCTTTATTATGATAGAAATTAAATTACAAGATATTGATGGCTTTAAAATAGGACATGCAACAAATCAAGAAGCTGGAACTGGCTGCACTGTAATTCTTGCTGAAAATGGTGCTAGTGCTGGTGTTGATATCAGAGGTGGTGCACCAGGAACTAGAGAAACAGATCTTCTAAATCCTAGTGAAATGATACAAAAAATCCATGCTCTTGTACTTGCCGGTGGTTCTGCCTTTGGGTTAGATGCCTCAAGCGGTGTTATGCAGTATTTAGAAGAAAGAAATATTGGGTTTGATGTTACCGTTACTAAGGTCCCTATAGTTTGCTCAGCAGTACTATTCGACCTTGTGTGTGGAGATTACAAAGTAAGACCAGATAAAAAGATGGGCTATAAAGCTTGTGAAAATGCAGCCACAAACTTACTTTCTGAAAATGGAAATGTTGGCTGTGGAACTGGTGCAACTGTAGGGAAAATGTTCGGACCTGAATTTGCTATGAAAGGTGGTTTTGGAAGCTACACTATTCAAGTGGGGACTTTAAAAATAGGTGCTATTGTTGGTGTTAATGCATTAGGAGATATAAAAGACCCTGATAGTAGACAAATTTTAGCTGGTGCTATTAAAGATGGTAAATTTATAAATACAGAAGAAACATTTATAAATAATATAGCTAAAACTAATACAGCCTTTAAAGGAAATACAACAATAGGTGCAATAATCTCCAATGCCAAACTTAGTAAAGCTGAACATAAAAAAATAGCTTCTATGGCTCACAATGCTTTTGCTAGAACTATTTATCCAGCACATACCATGTTTGATGGAGATACTATTTTTTCATTATCACAAGGGGATGAAGTATTCGATATAAGTTTATTAGGAACTCTAGCTGCAAAAGTCATGGAAAAAGCAGTTCTTAACGCTGTAAAATCTGCTCAAACTGCCCACGGCTTTAAAGCATTTAAAGATCTTACTAATTAACTATAAAAAATTATTTAAAAAAATTAAAAAGGAATGTATTATTAATGTGAAATTTCTCTCATTTAATACATTCCTTACTTTTTTACTTTTAATTCAATTTATTGTATTTTAAAATCTGCTGTTTTAGAAAGCATTTTTCCATACATTCCTTCTTGTCCAACAGATATTTCCTTAAGATTACTTTTAACACCTGTAGCTACTATTCTATTTGCATTATCATAAGTAGTTTGCACAGGCTTTCCTTTTACTATAACTTTACTAGCTTTTGTAAAATTCTCACCTTCTACAATTAAATTATTTCCCTCAATATAAGCTTTAGTTATTTTTATAGGATTTAACCCAAGTTCTAAAGTAGTCTTTTCATATGGATTTTTTCCTGTTAGATATTTTTCACCATATATTTGATCAAATTGAACATCCCTAAGATATTCTCCATAATTTACTTCAGTAGAATATGTTTTATGGAATGTTGGCATAAGCCCTGCATCCACACCTGCTAAATTCAAGACATAAGTAGATAGTTGATATGCTTTAATATCTTGTTTTTCTGGCTTAATTCCTGTATTGCTCCAAATAAAATATTCTGTTTGATATTTTTCATCCTGTGGATAATTTTTAGCATTATCAATTGCTTTTAGTGCTGGTAAATGATCACTATACATAGCTATTACTGTTGGTTCTTTGCTTTTTTCTACATATTCAATTAGAGATTTAACATATTTATCAACTTCAGTTGCCTTATCTACATACTCTTGTATTTGATTTCTCTCTTCTTGTGTAATATCTCCACTAACCGTATATTCCCTACCTTCTGTTGGTGTATAGTCAACACTATATGGTCCATGACTTTCTACAGCGACATTAAATATAAATTGCGGTTCATCTTTTTTAATTAGTTCTTCTATAGAACCTAAATTATTCATATCACTAGGATAATCATAAGTATACTGTAAATTATCTATATACTCTTGTGTTACTAAACTATCAAATCCAAAATTCGCATAAACTTCATCTCTATTGTAGAAATTCCCCAAATAATTATGAATTGCTGTCACATCATATCCTTGTTTCTTTAATATATAAGCCATACTCTCTATAGGCTCTTTTCTTAAAATAGTATTATTAGGTATTTCTCCTGGTCCAAGATTATTTGCAGAATAACCAGTTAAGACTTCAAACTCAGTTCTAACTGTTCCTCCACCAAAACAAGGAACTTCTATTTTCCCCTGCGGTCCTTGTTCTTGGAGTTTTCTTATATTAGGTATAGGATCTTCCTTAAATTCTACCCCTTTTAATCTATAAGGATCAAGAAATGATTCTAACTGTACAACTATAACATTAGGTTTTTTAGTTGTTGCTGCTACAGCTTTTGTTTCTTCATCAAGCTTATTTTTAACTAAATCTATTCTTTCTTTTGAATATGTTTCTGGTTTTTTAGGTATTAATTCTTTCGCAGAATCTATAAAAGAAACTAATAATCCATTAATATTATATGTTCCTGTTAAATCCCATCTATAAAGTATTATTTTTTTATTATCAATATTATATTTATAAGCAGAAAATAACACGATTAATACTGGTAATAAAATACATGTTAAATTATATTTATAACTAAATTTTTTATTTACTTTTTCTTTTTTAAACATAAATACTATTCCGCTAATAAATGCTAAAAGCACTATAACAATAAGTATCATTTCTTTTCCACCTAAATATCCTTTTGCAATTGCAAATCCATCTCTTAAAGAATACATATCAGCTACAGTTACAGGACTCCCTCTAAATTTCATAACTAACCCTGCTCCACTTGCAAGTATTAATATGATACCTGTAATTATAGTATAAACAGCCTTAGTCTTTTTAAATAAGAAACATATTGATGTAAGTCCCATAACTATAGCTATATTTAATATAAAAAGACTTGGATGATATGTCACAAAATTAAAAACTTTAAAAATAGACCCCCTTTGCATAAATTCTATTACTAACACAACTACTAAACTAGAAATTAATAAAACAAAAAAGTTTTTTATAGCATAAAACGCTTTATTTTCCCTTAATATTCTTTTTGCTTTTTCCACACTAATCAATAAAAGTTCCCCCTGTACTACTTTCTTAAATTATTATAAATTATAACATTTTACCTTTTATTATCACTATTTGTAAACTATTGTTAATATAAATATAATAAAAAAGCAATCTACTATATAAAATAGCAAATTGCTTTTCCCTTAATTTCTCATTATTATATATATCGTATAAATAACATATGTAACAATAAGTAAAAAACCTTCTTTTTTTGATATTGTTCTAATATCTTTTTTACCAATTAAAATATACCCAACTAGGATTAATGTAATAATTATCAATAAACTCAAATCTACAACTAGACTTCCAGCCACTGCAATAGGTGAAATAGTAGAAGACACTCCTAAAATTAACACTATATTAAATATATTTGAACCAAGTACATTTCCTAGTGCTATACCATTCTCACCTTTTTTAGCTGCAACAACAGAGGTTACAAGCTCTGGCAAAGATGTACCAATTGCAACAATTGTAAGACCTATAAGCTCTTGACTCATCCCTAAGGTTTGAGCAATTTTAGACGCATTTTTTACAACTAAGTCTCCACCTATAATAATACAAACAAGACCTATTATAGCAAAAATAAGTTTAGGCATTATTTTCATATTTTTATATCTAAGTTTATCTTCCTCTTCACTTTCATCAAGAACACATTTTTTACTACTATAAACCAAATATCCAATATAAACTATGCATATTAAAACTAGTATAATCCCCTCTGTTCTTGAAAGAAAATTACTCTTTCCTATTGGTAGTCCAATAAATACAACTACATATAATAATACAGTAACAAATAAACTGACTAATAAGTCTATTTTTACTAAACCTTTCTTTATTACAAGTGGTGCAACTAAAGATGTTGCCCCTAGTACAATTAACGTATTAAAAAGGTTAGAACCTAAAACATTTCCCACAGCTAGTCCATTACTTCCTGATAATGCTGATGTTAAACTTACTGCAAGCTCTGGTGCACTAGTCCCTATAGAGACTATAGTCAGACCTACAATAACAGCCGGTATACCTGCTTTTTTTGCTATTGCTGATGCACCATCAACAAATAGATCGGCTCCCTTTATCAATAAAACGAATCCTATAACTAAAAATATATAACTTAACAAAACATCCTCCTTTTAACGATAAATAAATTTACTCCTTAAATAAAATATATACTTATATAAATTAGTATAACACAAAAAAATATCCTTTTTAGACATAAGCTAACAAGGATATTTTTATTATATAGTATCTATCAATTATTTAACTTTTACAATTAACTCATTATTATCAACATCTACAAGTGCAGTATTACCACTTACAAGTTCCCCTGATATTATTTTTTTAGCAATTGTAGTCTCTAAAATATTAGAAATAAATCTTTTTAATGGTCTAGCCCCATATACTTTATCATAACCTTCAGTAGCTAAAAGTGTTCTAGCCGCTTCAGTGAGTTCAAGATTAACTCCTCTATCTTTAAGTCTATTTGCTGTAAATGAAACAAATATATCTACAATTTTCTTAATTCCTTCATCAGTTAAAGGTTTGAACATTATTATGTCGTCAACTCTATTTAAGAATTCTGGTTTAAATCTAAGTTTCATTTCATTCATAACAGCATCTTTAATACTGTTTTCAATTTCATTTCCTTTATTCTCTAATAAATATTGACTACCAATATTTGATGTCATTATAATAATTGTATTTTTAAAATCTACAGTTTTTCCTTTATTATCTGTAAGTCTTCCATCATCTAAAATTTGCAAGAACATATTAAATACATCAGGGTGAGCTTTTTCTATCTCATCAAATAATACGACTGAATAAGGATTTCTTCGAACAGCTTCTGTTAATTGTCCGCCTTCTTCATATCCTACATATCCTGGAGGTGGTCCTACAAGTCTTGATACTGTATGTTTCTCCATATATTCTGACATATCTATTCTTATTATATTATCTTCGCTATCAAATAAGTTTCTTGCAAGAGTTTTTGCAAGTTCTGTTTTACCAACACCTGTAGGTCCTAGGAATATAAATGAACCTATAGGTTTATTTTCATCCTTCATTCCGGCTCTAGCTCTTATTACAGCATTAGCAACGGCAGTTGTTGCCTCTTCTTGTCCTATAACTCTTTTACGAAGTTCATCTTCAAGTCTTAGAAGCTTTTCTTTTTCCCCTTCAACTAATCTTGTCACAGGAATACCAGTCCATTTAGAAATTATTTCTGATATTTCATTTTCAGTAACTTCTTCTTTTAATAAAGATTCTCCTGTTGCATTTTCCATATTTTCTTCTTTTTCTTTAATAAGTCTTGAAAGTTCAGGAACTTTACCATATTTAAGCTCTGCAACCTTATTTAAATCATACTCTCTCTCAGCAGTTTCTATTTGTCCTTTAACATCTTCAAGCTCTTTTTTCAGTTCTCTAACTTCTGTTATATAACCTTTTTCTTTTTCATATTTAGTTGTAAGAATATCATTTTTTTCTTTTAAATTAGCAAGTTCTTCCTCTAAAGCTACTAATCTTTTTGCTGAAGCTTCATCATCTTCTTTAGAAAGAGCTTCTCTTTCAGTTTCTAACATAAATAACTTTCTTCTTGTTATATCTAATTCTGTTGGAAGCGAATCTATCTCACTTCTTATCATCGCACCTGCTTCATCTATTAAATCTATAGCCTTATCTGGCATATATCTATCCTTAATATATCTATCGGATAATTTAGCAGCTGCCACTATTGCAGAATCATGTATTCTTATACCATGATGTATTTCAAATTTTTCTTTTAGTCCTCTTAAAATAGAAATAGTTTCTTCTACATTAGGTTCCTCAACTTTTACTGGTTGGAATCTTCTCTCAAGTGCTTTATCCTTTTCTATATACATTCTATACTCATCAAAAGTTGTTGCACCAATACAATGAAGTTCTCCTCTTGCTAACATAGGTTTAATAAGATTTCCTGCATCCATTGAACCTTCTGTTTTTCCAGCTCCTACTATTGTATGAATTTCATCAATAAATAAAAGAACTTTTCCTTCTGATTGTTCTACTTCTTTTAGAACAGCTTTTAATCTTTCTTCAAATTCTCCTCTATATTTAGCACCTGCAATTAAGGCACCCATATCAAGAGAAATAATATCCTTATCTTTTAATCCTTCAGGAACATCACCTCTTACTATTCTCTCAGCAAGTCCTTCAATAATAGCAGTTTTACCAACTCCTGGCTCGCCTATTAATATTGGGTTATTTTTAGTTCTTCTAGATAAAATTCTAATAGTTCTTCTAATTTCATCATCTCTACCAATAATAGGATCAAGCTTATTTTGTTTAGCTAATTTTATAAGGTTTGTACCATATTTAGCTAAAGCTTCATATGTTCCTTCTGGATTATTTGTATCAACTCTTTGATTACCCCTAACACTTTGTAATACTTCTAAAAATGCATTTTTTGTAATACCATTTTTTTCAAGTACACTATCAGTTACTCCATTTTTATCAATTTCCATAATAGCAAGCATGACATGCTCAACACTTATATATGAATCACCAAATTCCTTTGATAAATCTTCTGCTCTCATCAAAACTTCATTAATTCTTCGACTAGCAACAACACCGCTTGATTTAGCAGCTTCACCTAGTACTTTAGGCATTTTATCTAAAGCTATATGAATATCATTCTTTATAATCCCTACATTAACGCCCATTTTTTCAATAATATTTGGAATTAATCCATCTTCTTGATTTACAAGAGCTGAAAAAAGATGAACTACATCAACTTGCTGATGATTGTATCTAACAGCAATGCTATAGGCATCATTCAGACTCTCTTGCACCTTGATTGTCATTTTTTCTGCGTTCATTATTAAATCACCTCTACATTAGTTTTTCTATTTATCTTTATAATAATACCATAGTTTTATTTAGTCAAAATAGATTATAATTCATATTTGTTCAAAAAAAGGGAAATAAGATACATAATATTGTTATTAGTAATATATCTTGTTATTATATAATTGTATAAGAAAATTTTCCAAAAGGGATGTGTTTTTAGTGCAATTAACAGTTTTTGACTTTACTAAAGAAAGTATAAACTTACTAAAAGAATTAAAAAATGATTTAGATACATCTTCTGATTTATTAGATGATTTCTTTTTCTCACTACTTGATAACAATTGTGACGGATTCTTCAATATATCAACAAGAGTAAAATCTAAATTAAGTTTAAAAGAAAAAATCATTAGAAATAATTATTATTTATCATACAATTCTCCAATTGAATTATTTGATAATTTATCTGATTTAATTGGTGTAAGAATAGAATGCAGATTTATAGAAGATGAAGAAAATATTTTCAAATACCTTAAATCAACTTTTTCACACATACATAGTGATGGTTATAGCTACTCTATAGCAGCACCACATATATGTATAGATCTAAGAGAAGAACAACCTTTGCATCAAAAAAATGGATTTGTTTTATATAGAATAGATGGATATATAATTCAAAATGATCATAAATTTAATTTTGAGCTCCAAATTAAATCTATGGTTAATTTATTTTGGAGTGAAATAGAACATAAAGTTATATATAAAAATTACAATATGGTTCTTGGAGATAAATTCTATAAAAACATTTTAAATTCTATAAAAAACAATTTATCAATGATAGATAACCAACTTTTAACTATATATAATCATATGAATGAATTTAATAATTCTAATCATGTAATAAAAAAAGAACGACTAGAAGATCTATTATCAAAAATGATATTCGATTTATATTCAACAAAAGTAAAACAAGATTTAGGTATTTCAGTTGATTTTAGAAATGCCTGCGATATTATGGTCGATTACATATTTAATAAAAATAATTGTAATACAGCTCAAGATCACTATAATACATTTATCAAAACTTCTGTAAGATTAAATGAAATATTCAAAAATGATATTTGCTTTAAAAGTTCAATTACAATAAATAGAACTTTAAATCTACCCTCTGAATTCTCATATAATATAGGAATGAAACTCTTAGATTCTATGAATAAAGATTTTCATTGGAATCTATTCTTCAAAATATTATTTGATATAGAACCAGGAGATCATGCTGAAGATTTTGAAACTTTCATGAGATATTTAGAAACCATTTTTTCACATAGAGATAGTTATTTAAATTTATATCTTAAATTCGAAAAAGAACATATCGATATGCTTAAAATAGATTTTTCTAATATAGTGTGTAGTGCATTCTTAAGAGTTGATTCTATTGAATTTATTTATAGAGACAAGCTATTAGAGATTCATGAAACATTAGATGAACATTGCAAATTTATATGCGAGGAAATAAGTTCATCTGAACATTATAATTTATATAAAGAATTATATAATGAATTCTTATACCTTAAAATTCTTTCTATATTCAATGCGTCAATCACAGTTCCTCATGCTGTTGAATTTACAGAACAATTAAAAACTTGTAAAAGTAAAATTAGGATTACGGGAAAGGGATTAAATTATATAAACTCCCTTGATAAAGATAAGGCTGTAATAAGTACTAAACTCTTAAAATATATATACATTAGATAAATCTTACTTAAATTTTAAATATCTATTTATAAAAAAATTTAAAAGTACAAGCTTAGTATTTGGGTAAAGAGATAAGAAAACTTCTTATCTCCTTTTTTTGTTGTTCACTTTAATTTTTTATATTCTTAATATCATTTACGAGTATTTTATTTACGAGTAAAATTACTCTTTTTTAACAAAATCTAATATTAAATTCATTTATAAAATAAAAAAGGAGATCCTATTACTAGGATCTCCTCTGAGCAATACCAAAATAATATTGATATCACTATTACGTACTCTATATTATTTTGAGTAGAACTCAACGATTAATTGCTCATTAATTGTTATTGGTAATTCTTCTCTTTGTGCAAATCTTACGTAAACACCTTTAAACTCTTCAACGTTTTTCTCAACGTATGAAACTGTGTTTAAGTTGTTAGCAAAGTTATCAGCAAACATTTCTGTTTTTCTTGATTTTTCTCTTAAAACAACTTCATCACCTGGTTGTAATCTGAATGAAGGTATATCTACCTTTTGTCCATTTACTAAGAAGTGACCGTGGTTAACCATTTGTCTTGCTTGTCTTATTGAGTTAGCAAATCCCATTCTTAAAACCATGTTGTCTAATCTTGACTCAAGGATTCTTAATAAAGCTTCCCCTGGTTGTAACTTACTGTTGAATGCTTCAGCAACATTTCTTCTGAATTGTTTCTCCATTACTCCATAGTAAGCTCTTAATCTTTGCTTCTCTAATAATTGAGTACCATAGTCTGATAATTTTTTATCAGCTCTGCTTGTTCCTTTTAAAGCTCGTTTCATAGCGTTAGGATGACCACAGACATTAAGTCCTAATCTTCTACACTGTTTGAAACGAGGTCCCATCATTTTTGCCATTTGCAATTACCTCCGAATGTGTTTAAAATACTATTGTACATTTCGTACTTGTCTAATATATCATTTTATCAATAACTTAACAACCCCTAAATTAATATTTATTCAAAATTAACATATTAATTCTTTAAAAAGCTTCAAATTTCTTTGTTTTTAGATATAACATAGTAATTATTATATCCTATTACTAAAAATTTTAAACACATCTTTATTATAAATATAGATTTTACTTATAATTATCTAATTCTCTTAAACTTAAAGATTTAAACTCCTTAAGCAAATCTTTAAGTAACATAGTTATCTCAGCTTCCATACCTTCTCTATCTGCTTCTAAATTAATGACTAATATAGGCTCATGTAAAGATAATCTAATTAAAAACCATGATTTAGTGCCATTTATATAAACTTTTATTCCTTCATAATTAGGTTCTGCTATTACTAAGTTCTCTGATTCTATAGCTTTCATTCTAAATTTTTCTAATATATTATTTCCATACTCTCTAAAGTTTTCTTCTGCAATATTGAGTCTAAATTCATCTTCTTTAAAACTTTCTTTAAAAGTTTTTATAATATCAGAAATTTCTTTGCCTTCTTTATTTAATTTTGCAACTTTTACTAATATTTTAGAAACTAAATATGCTCCATCATCAAGAAAATAATTTTCTTTAAGCGCTGCATGCCCTGATGTTTCTATAGCTAAATCACTAAGAATTCCTTCATTATTTAATCGTTTAGATTCATTGATAACATTTTTATAGCCTCTCTTAAATCTATGATGCTTTCCACCTAAAGACTCTATAAAGTCTTTTAATCCTTCTGATGTTATTGAATCAGTAACAATAGTAGTACCCTTAACCTCTTCTAATATAATTGCTGATATAACTGCTATTAATGTATTCTTATTTATTTCTCTACCGTCTTTATCTACAATAGCAGCCCTATCAACATCTGTATCAAATATTATTCCAAGATCTGCTTTAGCAGAAAGTACGGCTTCACTTATAGATTTCATAGCCTCTTTATTTTCAGGATTAGGTATATGATTTGGGAATTCTCCATTAGGCTCTAAGAACTGACTTCCTTTTGTGTTTGCTCCTAATACTTCTAAAACATCATGAGCAAAAAAACCTCCTGCTCCATTTCCAGCATCAACTATTATTTTTAATCCTTTTAATGGTTCTTCTTCTTTAGTAGCTTTTCTTATTTTTGAAACTAATATATTAGAATAATCTTTTATAAGATTTCTTTTTTCCACATTTCCTATTCTATTTGAAGTAACTTGTCCATCAGCTAAAGATAAAACTTCTTTAAGCTGCTCTTTTTCAAGTCCACCTTCATTTATAAAAAACTTCATGCCATTATATTGTTTTGGCATATGGCTAGCTGTAAGCATAATTGCTCCATCAACAAGATATCCATCTGTAACTGTACTCATAAACATAGCAGGTGTCGTTGCCATTTCACAATCTAGTACATTAACACCCATTTTTGTTAATCCATCTATTACAGATTTCTTTAATAAATCACCTGTTAATCTTGAATCTTTTCCAACTGCTACAGTTATTATTTCTTTATTATATTTGTTAAATAGCCACTTAGAAAAACCTACTGCTATGTCGTAGACCGCTTCCTCAGTAAGATTAACCTTAAAATCTTCCCCTTTTAAAGCAACTCCTCTCACATCTGTACCATTTTGCAGTTTTTCTAAAGTATTCATTTTTATCACTCCTGTTATCTTTTGTTTAAATTTGTCACTTACATATTATATACCATTTTTTTGATAACGTATACTTTTATTTAATTTACTCTTTTAAGTAGCTTTTCACTTAACACTTTTACTACTTCATCTATGTTTTCTTCTTTATTGTCACTTATATAATCCCAGTTTTCTATAACAAGTTCTTTAACTTCTTCAAGTATAGTTTGTATTTTAATTTCATTTATTATACTAACATTATATTCAATTACTACTTTATTCTCTTTTATTAAGATATTAACTTTTTTTATTCCATTTATAATACTTGGAACTTTATCTAATAAATAATAATATTCAATATAATCATCTTTCATCTTTACAATCGAATCAAATGCTAAGTATAAGTTGCCTTCTTCTACCTTTTCAATTTTCCATTTAAGCATCTTTCTTATAATAAGCTCTTTTACTTTATTCATATTTTCCGCTCCTAATTAAACTTTTATAATATACTTATATGTAAAACTCATATTATTTTGTACTAAAATTCATAAAAAAAGAAATTAAAGATTTATTTATAAAAAAAGAGCTACACATATCGCTATGTATAACTCTTTAAAAAAATTATTTACTTACAAGTAAAAGCATCTCTCTTAATACTTTACAAGCTGTAGCTGTTGAAGAACCACTTTGGTCATAATGTGGTGATAACTCATTTATATCAAAAGCTACTATATTTAAATCTTTCATTGCTTTAATTCCGGCAATCATTTCTCTAAATGTTATTCCGCCAGCTTCTGGAGTTCCTGTACCTGGGAATATTGAAGGATCTAAGACATCTAAGTCTATAGTCACATAAACATTTTTCCCTTTAAGTTCTTTAACTACATCTACTAATGTTTCTGTATCAAATTTTCTTGTATATACATGGTCTTTTCCCCAGTATATTTCTTCTTTACATCCTGATCTTATTCCAAATTGATAAATTTTATTATCACCAACGATTTCCCAGCATCTTCTCATGACACTAGCGTGAGATAATTTTTCACCCATATAATCTTCTCTTAAATCTGCATGAGCATCAAAATGGATTATGTGTAAATCTTCATATTTTTTTGCAACACTTCTAACAGCTCCAAGCGTTACAAGATGTTCTCCACCTATCATTACAGGCATTTTACCATCATTTAAAACTTCATCTGAAAACTCTTCTATCATTTTTAATGCATTAGCAGCATTACCAAATGGAAGCTCTAAATCACCAGCATCAAAATATCCATAGTCTTCCATATCTTTCTCTTGATATGTGCTATAAGTTTCAAGTCCATATGAATCTGGTCTCATAGCCTGACTTGCAAATCTTGTTCCTGGTCTAAATGATGTTGTTGAATCAAAAGGAGCACCATAAATAACTACATTTGATTCATCATATTCATTGTCACATGATATGAAAGTTGTAATACTTCTATTCATCTCTTGCCTCCTCAAGCATTTTCTTAACATAGTTAGGAAGTGCAAATGCTCCTGTATGAACATCTGTATTATAATATTTTGTTTCAAGTCCTAAGTCATTCCATTTTTCTACTATAGGATTATTTAATGGATCATGTTTCTTTGAAGCAAATCCAAATAACCAGTGTCCTGATGGATATGTTGGTATATGAGCTTGGTAAACTCTACATATTGGGAAACTTTCATTTATTCTTTTATGAGCTCTCTTCATATTTTTAGCATATTCTGAGTAGTAAGGACTTTCATGTTGGTTAACAAGTATTCCTTCTTCATTTAAAGCTTTATAACAGTTTCCGTAGAATTCTTTTGTAAATAATCCTTCCCCAGGACCAAATGGATCTGTTGAATCAACTATAATTAAATCATATTTATTTTCAACACCTCTTACAAATTTCAATCCATCTTCAAAATAAAGATTTACTCTTGGGTCATCAAGCTTATCTGCTGTTTGTGGTAAATATTCTCTACAAATATCAACAACTAATTTATCTATTTCTACCATATCTATTTGTTCTATATTTTTATATCTTGTAAGTTCTCTAACAGTACCACCATCACCTGCTCCTATTACTAATACCTTTTTGATATTAGGATTTGTAGCCATTGGTATGTGTACTATCATGTCATGGTAAATAAATTCATCTTTTTCTGTTACCATCATAAGTCCATCTAATGTAAAGAATGTACCAAATTCATTTGAACGGAATACATCTATTGTTTGGAATTCACTTTTTCCACTGTATAATTGTTCTTCTACCTTTATTGAAAATCTAGCTTCTGGTGTGTGTTCTTCTGTGTACCATAATTCCATATTATTATCTCTCCTCTACTTTAAGACCTTTATATATTCTACATTCATATCTTCAAGACCAGTCATAAGACTTCCTTTATTCTTAGAATATAAAATAAAATCTATTGCCTCTTTTGTTATAAGTTCTCCTGGTGCAAGAATTGGTATTCCAGGAGGATAACACATAACAAATTCTCCTGATACTTCTCCTTCACTTTCACTAATTAGCACAGCCTCTTTATTTGCATAAAAAGCTTCTTTTGGAGTAACTTTTAAAATTGGACTAATATATTCTTGTTCTATAAGATCTTTTTTATTATCTTTGTAATGAACTCTTCCAATTTCGTATAATGCAGAAATTAATCTTTCCATGTTATAATCTGTATCTCCAACAGATATAATTGCAAGAATATTCCCTACATCACCAAGTTCAATCTGTATACCATACTCGTCTCTTAAGATATCGTATACTTCGATACCTGCAAGTCCTACGTCTAATGTATTAACAACAAGTTTTGTTATGTCAAAATCAAAAACATCTTTATTGTTAACAATTTCTCTAGAAAATGCATAATAATGTTTAATTTTATTTATTTCATTTCTAGCATAATTAGCTTTTTTAATAATACTAGAAACTATTTCTTTACCATGTAAGGCTAAGTTTCTTCTTGCTATATCAAGTGATGACATTAATAAATATGAACCACTAGTTGTTTGAGTTATATTTATTATAGTTCTTACATAATCTGGCGAAATCTTATCTGTATTTAATAACAATAGTGAGCTTTGAGTAAGCGAACCACCTGTTTTATGCACACTTACCGCAGACATATGACAACCTGCTGCCATAGCTGAATCTGGTAATTCATCACTAAAGTAAAAATGTGTGCCATGTGCTTCATCAGCTAATACAAACATTCCATGTTCTTCTGCAAGTTTCACTATGCTTTTTAAATCCGAACAGATACCATAATATGTTGGATTATTAACAAAAATAGCTTTAGCATTTGGATGTTCTTTTATAGTTTTTTTGATTTCCTCAATATCCATCCCAAGTGAAATCCCAAGTTTATTGTGTATTCCTGGATTTATATAAATAGGGATTGCTCCTGTTAAAATCAC
This sequence comes from Sarcina sp., assembly GCA_051650825.1. GTDB lineage: Bacteria > Bacillota > Clostridia > Clostridiales > Clostridiaceae > Sarcina. The sequence continues at coordinate 15,182 of JBOFRC010000127.1, forward strand.
TGCATTAATTGCTGATCTATGAACATTTCTAGGCATAATAATTTTATCGCCCTCTTTACAAATACTCATTATCATTGCTTGAACTGCTGATGTTGTACCATTTACCATTAAAAATGAATGTTTAGCACCAAAAGCATCTGCAGCTAACTCTTCTGCTTCTTTAATTACAGAAGTTGGGTGACATAAGTTATCTAGAGGCTTCATTGAGTTAACATCTACAGAAAGACATTTTTCTCCTAAAAACTCTTTAAGTTCTGGATTTCCTCTTCCCTGTTTATGACCAGGAACATCAAATGGAACTATTTTATTCTTTCTATATTCATTTAATGCATCATAAATAGGAGCTTTTTTCTGTTCATTAATATTCACAGTGGCAACCTCCTTTAATATAAGTTAGTTCCTGAGTATATTTCTATCATTTCTTTTGATAATCTATCTCTTATATCAATTCTTTGAGCAGGTGTAAGTTCACTACTCTCTGTATTAAATAAATAATTATCTAAATTAATGTCTTTAATCATCATTTTTGTGTGATATATATTTGATTGATATACATTTATATCAATAGCGTCATATCTTTTTAAAGTATCATTTTCTATAAAATTCTGTATAGAATTTATATCATGATCTATAAATAACTTTCTTCCATCAACATCTCTTGTAAATCCTCTAACCTTATAATCTACTGTTATAACATCTGAGTCAAAACTTCCTATAAGATAATTTAAAGCATTTATCGGAGATATATGTCCACATGTAGACACATCTATATCTACTCTAAAAGTCGTGATTTCTTTATTAGGGTGACATTCTGGGTATGTGTGAACAGTTACATGACTCTTGTCTAGGTGAGCTACTACTGTATCTCTGTATTTAATTTCAAAGTCTTCTAATCTTCCTTTATTGCATGATTTATCTACTAATTCATCTGCTAATTCCTCTTCAGATATAAGTAGAGTTACACTCGCTCCTTGCGGTTCATAATCTTGTTTTGATATATTTAGGACATTTGCTCCTATAGCCGTTGTTACTTCACATAATATGTTAGTAAGTCTCTCGGCATTATACTGTTCATCTATATACTTTATATAGTCTTGCTTATCTTTCTCAGTTTTAGTATAACAAACATCATAAATATTAAAACTTAATGTTTTTGTTAAATTGTTGAAACCATAAAGACGAATTTTTTCACTCAATTCCTCACCTCATTTAAAATTCAATTAATTTTTTTACTAATCTATTATATATTAATATTAATTAAATTTGTATATGTTTTTTTATTTATTTTATATTATATAGAGAAAATAGCCTCTATAAGATAAATTTTATCTCATATAGGCTATCTCAACAAGTAAAAAATCTTATTAAATTCCCCAGAATTGCTCCAAAATCTTTCTTTCATTACCTTTAAAGTCAAATTTATCTAAATCTTTCGAACTTATCCATTCTTTACCTAGTATTTCTTTTTTAAACATAGCTTTATCTCTTAAAACTGCAACATAAATCTTTTTATAAACCTCTAGATCCTCAAATCCTTCCATTTTATAAGGTTCTGTTGCAAACTCTGTAACATCAAATCCTATAGTTCTAAAATTAGTATGCATTATTGTAAACAGCGCATCATCTAACTCTTCTTTTTCTTCAGAATTAATAAATTTAGCTCTATTTCTCATTCCGCCACCAATTAATTCCCATTTTCTCTCTGTTTCACCCTTAACTTTTTTCTTAACTACAAGAACGTTATTAAAATCATCTTTTATAATAAACTCACAATAAACTATCTTACTCATTTATTATGTCCCCCTTCAAAGTTTATGAAAATATTGTCTTTCTAACGGTACTCTACTCAAAATTATTATACTATATATCTTCTAATTACTTTGTAAACATTGCTTTAAAATTCTCGTAAGGTAGATATTCCCTAATATGTGTTTATTATTGAATTTTTGGATTTATATACTTAATTATTAAAGTAGCCCAGTGTTCATTTTCTTGATTCCATTCACAATCAATATCCATAAATTTTAGCCAAGCATTTAACCCAAAGTTCTTCTTCGTAACGTTCGCACATCTTCTTCCAAAAATCTTTTTTATTCTTTCTAATAATTCATTTTGTTCATTTTGATCAAGTTCTTTATCTATAAGTTCTTCAATTATGTCTACGCATTGTATGTATGATTTAGCATCTTCATAATATAGTTCATCAGCTAAAACTTGTCTTTCTTGGTTTAAATAATCCATAACCTCATTTATCTCATCTTTATTTGATAAATGTTTTTTTGCTAATTTTAACGCCTCTAAATCTCTATCTAACTTTGAAACTTTTTTTTCTAAATCGTAATATCTCATCTATTTCTTCCTTATCAATTTAAATTTAAAGTATTTATTTGTTAATTAAACATCTTAATTTCTATAACATCTCTAGAAATATTATTATTTAAATAACATAAACTTTAGTACCCTTCATTATATCATCTATATTAATTACTCGATATATTAAATTTATATTATTTATATTATTTGTTATTGATTTTTTATAATATCATAAATTTTATGTTGAAAATAATTTTTACCGGTAATATAATTAATTATCATTTACTTTAATATAAAATTATAAAAAGCCTTATATATAAATTAATTAATTATTATTCTGTTAACATAAGTAAATTGTTATGATTTTGCCATCAAAATAATGTAGAATAATTATATATGAGAATGATTTATTTTTAACTAAGGAGAGTATAAATGAATATTTCTAATAAAAAACTAAAAAAAGCTTTAGACCTCTATCAATCTGGGGACTATGAAGCAGCATTAAAAATTTGCGAAAAATTTCTTGAAAAAGAATATAGTAATGAAGAAGCATTATCTCTAGAGGGTGATATCTTATATAAACTTGGTAGAATTGATGATGCAATAGTTACTTGGAAAATAAACTCTGAGTATAACAATAATGAAGAAGCTAACAATAGATTAGCTGTTGTTGATAAAGAACGAAAGGAACAAGCTCTTAGCTACACTAATATACAAAATATGAGTAGTGAAGATAGACTTCTTTTAGAAAATGCTTATCGTGAAAATATAGAATTAAAAAAACAAGTAGAAGAAAGTTCTATGCTTAACCCTGATAAAGCAAACCCAAACAATTCAAATGATAACAATACAAATGAAAATTTAGAAAAGAAATCAGACTCAGAAATAAATATTGAGAGCAAAACTCCAACTGCTGATTTACAGACAGACGAAGAGAAAATGTTCGCAAACATAGTTAAAGAAAATACAGATTCTGAATCACAACCAATAGTTGATAAAGAATATACAATAATAGAGACTAATATAGATGAAATGATAGAATCAGAACCTAAAAAAGATGATGAATTAGAACCTATAGATTTAGAAGATTTCAAAAACAGAATTAAACATCTTGAGGAAAATGAAAACTCTAATGATGAAGATTTCAATCTTAATAGTTCTGCTTCTAAAGCTTCTAACACAGAAGAAAACGTTAAAGTAGAGGCCGCTCCTATCACTAAAGAGCCTAAAGCCCCTAAATCATCTAGCGGTACAAAGAAAAAAGCAATAATTGCTGCAATAGCTGTTATAGCTGTTATTGTCGTTGCAGTGTCTTATAGTAAACTAAGCAGTTCTTCAAAACACAATAGTTCAACTGATATAAGTACTAACAAAGATGCCGCAACTAATAAGCCTAGTACTGATTCTAATGTAGCAAAACCAACTACTCAGACTAGCACAGCTGTGCTTACACCTGAACAAGCTACTAAGTATACAAATGATGTTAACTACTTAATATCAGCTAATAGTATCGATGGTATCGCTAAATTATTAGAAAGCACACCAAAAACTGAAATACCAGCTAGTGCTATGCCAGCATATGAAAAAGCTGAGAATTTCATGAACACAACAGGATTAACATATTATTATAATAATGGTATGAATGCTTATTCTAATAATGATTATTCAACTGCTATTGAATACTTTAACAAAGCTAAACCATTTGCTAAAAATGATTTTAGAGGACCTACTATGTTATTCTTAACTGCTGCATCATATGAAAAATTAGGTGACTTAAACGACGCAGTTAATACTTACAAAGATTTTATTCAGACTTATCCTGATGCTCAAAGCTACGGACCAGAGTCACTATACTTCTTAGCAAATTACTATAGCACACATAATGACCCTACTTCTGCTAAGCAATATGCTAAAGAATTACAATCAAAATATCCTGATTCAATGTATAACAATAGCAATATAGCTAAAATTTTAAAGTAAATTTTAATCTTTGAATCTTAAATTAAACTTATCTATAACAAAACATGTCTTTATTATATTAATCAACAATAGAAGAGACTATATCATTCTGATATAGTCTCTTCTTATTCTTTTTAATTAAATTTTTTTCAGCTTAGAATTTATTGTGGATAATATATCCTACTAATTCCACAAATAGATAAAATACAAACTTGATTATTCTTTGTTACTTTTACTAATCCATTAGTTACTGCTAACACCTTAACTCCTGTCAATCTAGTTATATCAGAATTATCATCTAAAGCTATATTTATTAATTGATTTGGCATAACTTGTAATATATCACAGAAAAACTCTGAATATCCTAGTGTAGTAGGACATGGATTTGGATTTATATAATCAGGTAAAGTATATGCTAATAAATACTGTCCTATAGCTGTAGTTGTATCTGCACATACACCATAAATATTACATCTAGCAATCCCATTAATTATTGGTGTAGTAGTTGCATCTGATGTTAGAGTATACATTGAACTTTGTGTTTGACATGAGCCTTGTGCTGTAGTCACTAATACATTTTGTAATGCAGGCGGTGTCAAATCTAAAGTAGATAAAGTATATATATCTACAACAGCTTCTGTTAAAGGTGGTGCTGGTACTGCTGCAAGTATAGCATTTTGTTCGGTATTTATAGCAGTTAATAATTGTTGAAGTGTATTATCACAAGTTGGATCACAACATGGTCCTGCTGGTCCTGCTGGTCCTGCTGGTCCTGCTGGTCCCGCTGGTCCTGCACTTCCACATCCACTTGGTCCTACTGGCCCCTGTGCTCCTACTGGACCTTGTGGCCCTTCAACCCCTTGTGGTCCTGGTACTCCTTGTGGTCCCGGTATTCCTTGTGGCCCTATTGGTCCGGCTACACCCTGTGGTCCATCTGCACCTGTATCACCTTTTGGTCCTATCGGTCCTTGTACTCCTGGTACTCCTTGTGGTCCTAATTCTCCTTGTGGCCCTGCTACTCCTTGTGGTCCTTGTATTCCATCTTGTCCTGCTGGTCCTATTGGTCCTAGTTCTCCTTGTGGACCTGGTACTCCTTGTGGCCCTGGTATTCCTTGTGGGCCTATTGGTCCTGCAACACCCTGTGGTCCATCTGCTCCTGTATCACCTTTTGGTCCTATCGGTCCTTGTACTCCTGGTACTCCTTGTGGTCCTAATTCTCCTTGTGGCCCTGCTACTCCTTGTGGCCCTGGTATTCCTTGTGGTCCTATCGGTCCAGCTACTCCTTGTGGTCCTATTGGTCCTATATCGCCTCTTGGTCCTATTGGTCCTTGTACTCCTGGTATTCCTTGTGGCCCTAATTCTCCTTGTGGGCCTGGTACTCCTTGTGCCCCTGGCGCACCTGCTGGTCCTGCTGGTCCAAGTTCTCCTTGTGGTCCTGGTACTCCTTGTGGCCCTGGTATTCCTTGTGGCCCTATTGGTCCGGCTACACCTTGTGGTCCATCTGCTCCTGTATCACCCCTTGGTCCTATTGGTCCTTGTACTCCTGGTATTCCTTGTGGCCCTAGTTCGCCCTGTGGTCCTGGTACTCCTTGTGGTCCTGGTATTCCTTGTGGTCCTATTGGTCCATCGCAACCTTTCTCTCCTTGCAATCCTATTGGCCCTATATCACCCCTTGGTCCTATTGGTCCTTCAACACCTTGTACTCCTTGTGGTCCTAATTCGCCCTGTGGTCCTGGTACTCCTTGTGGCCCTGGTATTCCTTGTGGCCCTACTGGCCCTGCTACACCTTGTGGTCCTATTGGTCCTATATCACCTCTTGGTCCTATTGGTCCTTCAACACCTTGCACACCTTGTGGTCCTAATTCACCCTGTGGTCCCGGTACTCCTTGTGGCCCTGGTATTCCTTGTGGCCCTATTGGTCCTGTTAAACCAATATCACCTTTTTCACCTATTGGTCCTATATCGCCTCTTGGCCCTATTGGTCCTTCAACACCTTGCACACCTTGTGGCCCTAGTTCTCCTTGTGGTCCTGGTACTCCTTGTACCCCTTGTATACCATCTTGTCCTGCTGGACCTACTGGTCCTAATTCTCCCTGTGGCCCTGGTACTCCTTGTGGTCCTGGTATTCCCTGTGGTCCTATTGGTCCTGTTGAACCAATATCACCTTTTTCACCTATTGGTCCTATATCGCCTCTTGGTCCTATTGGTCCTTCAACGCCTTGCACACCTTGTGGTCCTAATTCGCCCTGTGGTCCTGGTACTCCTTGTGGCCCTGGTATTCCTTGTGGCCCTATTGATCCTTCACAACCTTTTTCACCTTGTGGTCCTATTGGTCCTATATCACCTCTTGGTCCTATTGGTCCTTCAACACCTTGCACACCTTGTGGCCCTAGTTCTCCTTGTGGTCCTGGTACTCCTTGTGGTCCTTGTATTCCATCTTGTCCTACTGGTCCTATTGGTCCTAGTTCGCCCTGTGGTCCTGGTACTCCTTGTGGACCTGGTATTCCTTGTGGACCTATTGCTCCTTCACAACCTTTTTCACCTTGTGGACCTATTGGTCCTATATCACCTCTTGGTCCTATTGGTCCTTCAACACCTTGCACACCTTGTGGCCCTAGTTCTCCTTGTGGGCCTGGTACTCCTTGTGGTCCTTGTATTCCATCTTGTCCTGCTGGTCCTATTGGTCCTAGTTCGCCCTGTGGTCCCGGTACTCCTTGTGGCCCTGGTATTCCTTGTGGGCCTATTGCTCCTGTTAAGCCAATATCACCTTTTTCACCTGTTGCTCCTATATCACCTCTTGGTCCTACTGGTCCTTGAACTCCTTGAGCTCCTTGTAAACCAGCTGGTCCTATTTCGCCTTGTGGGCCTGCAACACCTTGTGGGCCTGGTATTCCTTGTGGGCCTATTGGTCCATCACAACCACGCTCACCTTTAGGGCCTTGTTTTATGCATGTACAATGTTTTTCACAATGTTTTCCACAATTTTTATCACAGTGATTTTCACAGTGATTTTCACAATTATTTTCATAGTGCTTTTCACAATGATTGCACTCTTGTGAAGATGTGCAATTAATAATTCTTCCACATTTTTTACATATTTTAATACGTTTAGAATCTTTTTCACAATTTACTTCGTTAGAATTAAATTCCATATTATCCTCCTATAATAAAATTCTTCGTAAATTAAACGATGTTATATTATTCAATTTATGAAAAAACAATATATCTTGTGAATAAAAATTCTTTTAAATTTAAGACTCTCATCCTTTGCTAATAGTTAATATTCAAGCTTTTTATTAGAAGTCACTTTAACATAACTATAATAAAAATTTTTACCTATTTCAAAAAATAAAAGGAGCTATAACAAAATGTTTAATCTGCATTTTGTTATAACTCCTTTTGTATTATTCTATTTTTTATCTAAAATGTATAAAAAACACTTATAGCTGTTAATATACCTAACCCACAACAAGATATGTATATTATTATAAGTACTACTTTTTCCCACATTTTAAGTGCGTATTTTTTCGGTAGGGCTTTAAACCCTAATGCTATAAGGAATCCTAAAACAATTGGTAACAATATTGAATTTAGCACTTCAACTCCTAAGGTTAGATTGACCAGAGGCATACCAGAAAGCACTATAATAGCTGCTACTATAAGAACTACTGCGTAAATTGAATAAAAAACTGGTGCCTGTGACCATTTTAAATCTAAACTACAAGGAACATTTAATAATTCTCCTAATGCCCATGAAATTGCAAGTGATACAACAATGGCTGCTATAAGTGCAGCTCCTATCATTCCGATCGCAAATAATAACTCTCCACCAGTTTTCCCAAGGAACGGTGTTAGTGATTTTGCAATTTCCTGAACACTATTTAAAGATGCATTAGGATCTACTTTTCCTATTGTAGCTGCTGTTATTATTAAAACTGCTGCCATAATAACTTGAGTAACAATAGAACCTATTACTGTATCTATTTTAGAAAACTTTAAATCATTCTCAGTAAGCTTTTTATCTACTACTGCACTTTGTTGATAAAATATCATCCAAGGCATTATTACAGCTCCAACGTTAGCTGATATTAAAAGCCAATATTCTGCATTATGCCATGGCTGTTGACCTGTTTGAAGTACCATTTCATGTATATCAGGTTTAGCCATAAATGCACCAATTATAAATACTAATTCAAATAATCCAACAATTATTGCTATTCTTTCAACTCTTCTATATTTACCAAATCCAGTTATAACTATAAGTCCAATAACCGCAAGTGGGACAGTAATCCATTTAGAAACTCCAAATAAAGCTCCAACTCCAAGTACTCCTGTAAGTTCAGTAACTAGAGCACCTATAGCTGCTAATAATAATGTAAGTACAGAAACATATTCCCAAGCTCTCCCAAAAGTCTCACGAATAAGTTCCCCATGCCCTTTTCCTGTCAATATTCCTAGTCTGTTTGTTAATTCTTGAACAAAGTAAACTATAGGAATAAGAATTATTTGTATCCATAATAACTTGTATCCCCATTGAGCTCCAGATTGAGCTGCTGTTATTACAGATCCTGCATCCGTATCAGCTAACATAACAGTTAACCCCGGTCCAATAGCAAGTAATAGCATTAGCCATTTTCGTTTGCTATTTATTTTTCTACTAGCTTCCATTTTAAATAAGCTCCTCCCAAAATGTTAATTAATCTTTTGTACTGATTAAGATTATCATTTACTAAGCTTTTCATCAACTAATATGATTTAATTAACTGAAAATTATTTTCAATTAATTTTAAATATTATTTTGAACTTTCTCTACCTTATTAATAAAACATATAGAAAAAGAGCAAAATATTTTATTTTTTTATATTTTTGCTCCTAAAAATCAAAAGTTTTTCATTTTTTTATTCATATAGTACTAAATTTATAATTTAATTCGGCATATAAAATACTTGTTTTTTCTCAGTTACAGGATTTATTCCAATATGTGCATTCACATTAAATACATTTTTTAGTAAATCTTCGGTAAGAACCTCCTCGACTGTTCCTTTTTTAAATACAATTCCATCTTTTATAACAATCAAATAATCACAATACATTGCAGCTATATTCATATCATGTATAGCTGCAAAAATCGTAATATCCAAACTTTTCAAAATATCCATAAGTTGAATTTGATATCCTATATCTAAATGGTTAGTTGGCTCATCTAATATTATAAAATCAGTTTTTTGAGCAAGTGCTCTAGCTATTAATGTTCTTTGTTTTTCGCCTCCTGATAAACTATTGAAATTTCTATGTTTAACATCCTGTAAATTTAATTTATTTATTAAATTCAAAACTATATTTTCATCTTCTTTGCTATAATCTGAAAATAAATTTTTATAAGGATATCTTCCCATCTGTATCATATCTTTAACAGAGAAATCAAAATTGCTTATATTTTCTTGTGCTAAAACTGCAATTTCTTTAGCTATCTCTTTAGATGTTATTTCTTCTATATTTCTTCCATCTATATATATTTTTCCAGTATTAGACTTATAAACTCTATATATAGTTTTTAGAAGTGTTGATTTTCCTGAACCATTAGCACCTAATATCCCTACAAATTTACCATTTAAAATTTCTATATCTATCCCTTTTAATATTTCATTTCCTGAAATAGAATACGTTAAATTTTCAATTTTAAGTTTATTCGCCACTAATCATTACCTCCAAATGAATAATTATTTTTTGCTATAAGCCAAAGGAAGAAAGGACCACCAATTATTGCTGTTATAATTCCTATTGGTAATTCTCGAGGTGCAAAAACAACTCTTGCAAATATATCAGAAACAACTAGAAATATAGCTCCTCCTACAACGGCTAAGGGTACCAATTTTTTATGATTACTACCTGTAAAAGTTCTGCAAATATGTGGTATTACAAGTCCTACAAAACCTATAGCACCTGTAATAGATACTAAAACTGCTGTTAAAAAAGTTGCAGCAAGTATTATAACAGTTTTTATAAGTTTCACATTCATTCCAAGTATAGTAGCACTAGTATCACCTAGTAATAATACATCAAGAGATTTACTAATAAAAACTGAAATTAAAAAGACTAGAATTAAAACTATAGTAGGTAGTAATAAATTACTCCATCTTGCCCCCCCAAGACTTCCCATTATCCAAAAAATAGCTGCTCTTGCCTGATTAGAGTTTTCAGCTGAATAGATAATAAGATTAGTTATTGCAGCAAAAATGGTTGATAGTGCAAGTCCTGATAAAACAAGTCTTGTAGTAGACGAATCTCTACCAAAGTTAGTTCCTATAATAAAAACTAATATTCCACAAACTATTGCTCCAATAAATGCACCAAGTGTTATACTTACAACTGCGCCTCCTATCACTATTATAAAAACAGCTCCAGCTGATGCTCCTGATGATATACCTAATATATAAGGATCAGCAATTGAATTTCTAGTTACACATTGCATAAGTATTCCACATAAAGCTAGTCCACTACCTGTTAATGCTGCTAAAATAACTCGTGGAACTCTTATTTCCCATATTATATTTTCAAATATTGCCCATGAATTCTCTTTGAAAATGTCAAATCCAGTTATTTTATTAATTAGAAATTTAAAAACTATATCTATATTTATATGTGAACTACCAACTGCAATACCTAAAATCATACTAAATAATAAAATTACTATAGCTATGATTATTAATTGATAATAATGTTTTTTAAAGTACTTAATCATTAGACACTCTTCCCATAAAAGAACTCATTCATTTGCTTTATAGCTATTGGATTTCTTATTCCTGGTGATAGATTAGCAAGATCTATAGTATATATTTTATTATTTTTAACAGCATTTACTTCTTTAAATGCTGGGTTAGTTTTTAAAGTACTTATTTTTTGGTCAACACTCTCTGGTTGTGATAAATAATTTGTTACAAGTATTATATCTGGATTCTTAGCTGCTATACTTTCAAATGATACTGTATTCCATTGATTTTTCAAATCACCAAATATATTTTTTCCTCCAGCAAGTGTTATGAGATTATTAGCAAGCCCCCCTCCTACTACATATGCATCCTTCTCTCCTGAATCATACACTAAAACATTAGGCTTGTCCTCATCTTTAGTTTTTGCAACTTTATCTTCAACCTCTTTTATTTGTTGTTTCATTTCATTAACCATATTTGTAGCTTTTCCTTCTACTCCAAATATCTTTCCAAGTTCCATATAATCTTCATAAACATTATTGATAGTGGCATTTCCATCTAATGCAGAAGCTACATAAGGTGCTATTCCCTCTTTCTCAAGTTCCGCTGGAGTTCCTGTTCCTTTAGCTTCTAAAGACTGTAACCAACCAGATGCAAAATCTGGTTTTAAAGCTAAAAAGGATTCTTTTGATATATCATGCCCCTCAGTTATTTTTAATTGTGGTATTTTATCGTAAGCAGCTTTAAATTCAGGCAAAATTGGATTATCTAATAATGCTGTCCCAACCATACTATTTCCTAAATTAAGGGACAATAACATTTCCGTCATAAATTGTGATAATGTAACCGCTCTTTTAGGCGCTTCTTTTACAACTACATTTACAGGTTTGTTAATTCCATCATTATATGTATATTCAACTTCTTTATATGTATTTTCTTCAACTTTACTTTCATTTTTATTTTTTTGTATCTCTTGATAATACCTTCCCCCTCCAACTCCACCTATTGCTAAAATAACTAAAATACTAATTATTATTGATTTTTTTTTCATATTCACATCGCCTCCAGCTTCTTTTTTGTAACTTTTGTAGTTTATATGTAATATATTAGTCTTTTTTTTGATATTAGTAAAAAAATTTTTTTTGATTATTTAATAGAAAATTTATTAATTTTTAAAAATTTAAGTATTAATATTATATTGTTTTAAAAATTTTTTTAAACTTTCATATCAATTATTCTAAATTTAATATTTATTTTAATTGATAATATATTTTCAACTATTTTTCTTATATCAATTAATTAACTATATCACCCTCTTAAGAAAGCTACGTCTTCTTATTTAAACTTATATTTATAAAAAAAGAACTTATAAGAATGTATAAAAATACATATCTTACAAGTTCTTCATTAAATAAATTTTATTTCATTTTTAATGTTGGTGATACTTTTGGGAATAATTGATTATAAAAATTATCAAACCCACCATCTTCAAGTTCAACGACTGTATCATCATTCATATAAAACTTTTCCATAGTTTGCATTATTAAATCGAATTTTTGTATATTATTTTCTTCTAATAATACTTCATAAAGATACGCTAAATGATTTTGCATATACATTTGCATTTCTTTAACATCCTCATCTTCTATCTTACCATTCTCTGCAAGCTCTTTAATTTTTCCATTTCTAAAAATAAAATAAGTTGATGCTTTTGCTATTCTAGCTATATGTTCTTTTGCCAATTTATTGTCCATGTTAACTTACTCCTATATATCTGTAATTTCATGAAATAAAAATCTCACACTACTATTTTACATTCATTTTATTACAATTAAAAGAACATATAGCTTAATAACTCTATTATCTATTTATTTATAAAACTTAAAACTTTTTTTGCTTCATATGCATATGGTAAATATTTTTCTATATTATCTTCATCTATTTTTTTAGTAATTATAATATCATATTTTTCATATATTAACTCTCTTACAAATTCGAAATTTTCTTTTAGAGCAATGTCTAAAAAAATTTCTTTTGTGGCTACTTGATTTACTTTTTCTAAGGTCTTTCTATAATTTTCATCTAAGAAAATACTCTTAAACTCAACTTTTTCTAAATTAATATCGCGAAAAATACTCTCAAACTCTTTTGCTTTTTTAAATATTAATATTTTTTCTTTAAAGTTTGTTATATTAATACTTGTACTAATAAAATCTATTAATGCATATTTGCTACTATTCCAGGTATTAATTCTATCTAAAAATATCAACATATCAACTCTTAATTTTAAATCATTAGATATAACATTTATTGCCGCATTCATATTATTACTCTTTAATGCTTCTATAGTTTTTGTAAAAATTCTTTCATTTAATAATTTAATTTCTTCAAGTTCCTTGCTAAATATATTATAAATTTCTATAACTTTTTTAGATTTATTCAATTCTTGCGCACTACTAGCATTGTCTTTTATTGCAAATATATTTTTAAATCTCCATTTATGATTATTACTTATTGTTTTATTTTCACATATATTACTAATCTCTATAAAATTATCATTATTTAAAATATCATTTTTATTAGAGAGCATTAAAATTATTTTTTGATATTCGTCTAGCTTAATAATATCTGCGTATGAAATTTTTCTTTTTAATTTTTGCAATAATATTATAATATTTTTTCCATCTTCTAAAGTACATACTATTTTTTCGTCATAAAAATTCTTCTTTTTAATATCTTTATATTCTCTTAAAATTTCTATTTCTTCACACTTTATCTCATCTAATATATTAGATAATTCATTATAACTAAAACTATCTAAATTCAAATTTTTCTTACACATTTCATATTCATCAAAACTAAAATGCTCATTTGTAGAAATTTCATCATATAAAATTTTTAAATTTTTATCATCTTTTACTTTTAAATTTAAATTACATATGCCTTGCTCACTTTTTTTATCAAAATATTCTATATTTATATTCTCTTCTATTTCATCATCTATGATATAACATACTTTTTTATTTTTGTTGCATGCATATAAAATATATTCTTCAATATCGTCTTTAGTGTTACTAGAATATATCTTATAATCTTTACTAGTACTTAATACATTATCTATATTTTCCCTGCTAAATTTTATTGTACTAAGTTCAAAATTCATTATCCTAGAATCTTTAAAATACTTAGCATTAAAACTTTCTTTTTTTAAAAAATCAATTTTTTCAATTTTAATGCTAATTGTATTCTGTAATTGAAATTCTAAAATTTTTTCTATATCATCTAATAAAATAACTTCATCACTGTCTTCCTTTAAATAATTATCATTTACTATTATCTCTCTCCCCTCGTCCCTCTTCATATGTATGTCACCTTCTATAACTTCTATATTAGCTGGTATTGCACATACTATTTCTTTATTTTCTTTTACTCTATAAACAAAAAAAATCTTATCCTTTTCCGTGTTTCTAATAATATTAATATTCTCTTTTAATAAACTTTTATAATCTTCTAATATCTTTTCTCCTCTTATTAGAATTTCTTTTTTTTCAGCTTCTCCTCTTTGCTTTAGTGAACTTATTTTCAATTCTCTAGCCCTAGACTTAACTCTACTTATATTTAGTTCTAATACTTGCTCTAATGCTTCTGTATCAGCTTTAGTAATTTCATTTAAAACTTTTCTATAAGCTTTAATAACTAACAATTCTTTATTACTTGGATTAAATAACTTGTTAACTTCTATATGCTTTTTTTCAATAAACTCATCTAAATTAATAAGCTTTTCAGTATAAATTCTCCCTTCGATATATTTCATTTTCCACCTCTTATAAATATTAGTAAAATACTTCTTATAATAAAAATATGCCGCATCATTCAATAATGCGACATATATAAACTAATTACTAATATTTTTTCTATTATTATTTTTTATAAAATTTGTTAGATCCTCAAATAATATATTTTTCTTTCCCTTTAAGTAATAATATAATACTGGTACCATAAGTAACGGACCTACACTCCCTGCAATTATATCTTCCATTGTATCTAAAAGACTTCCACCTTGAGAGTTCAAACCAAAAAGTTGATCTCCTGTAAATTCCCAAGTTTCCCATACTGCCGTCATTGCTACTGCAAATAAAAGTGTATAAGTTATTATAAGAATCGGTTTTACATTATCAGTTTTACAATCATTTTGAAGTAAAAATACAGTATAAGCTACTATAAATATGACTATTCCTGATACAGCATGTAAAAATAAATCCCACCATGAAAACTTCCCGTAAAAATTATTTACTTTTCCAAGAAACATTGAAATAAAAATAAAAAATTGTACCATAAAATTTAAAAATGGAGATGTTTTAAATTTAAATACTTTCATTATTATATGTGGCAATATCATAACGCCTATTGTCATTACTGAATTAACAATATAAGTGTTTTCTCCTTTAATTAAACCATAAATTATATATACAGCTAGTACTATATATATAACTCCCTCAAAAATAATATCATATGTTATTTTTTTATTATTCATACGCAACTCCTAAACACTAATTTATTTATTTATAAGTTTTAATTTTTCCTTTCTTGTAAGTTGCTTAATACCATATTCCCGTTTCATTGCATCGCTTTTGCTACTAAACTCTTCAAAATATCTAAGCTCTACAGGTAACCTTGTTCTTGTATATTTTGCACCTTTACCACTATTATGCTTTTTTAATCTTGCATCAATATTATTTGTCCATCCTGTATATAAGGTTCCATCAGAGCATTCTACTATATATACATAGTTCATATAAATCACCTGTTTATTATTTTGTTAATAAAGATTTATATATTATTAAAATATCTTTATATTTAAATTATACATTAGTTTTTATTGATAATATAATAACTTTTTGTAAAAAAACAAAGGCAGACATAAATTTAATGTCTACCCATATATATTTGTCTATAAATCTATTTAGTAACAACACTTTTTTCTTTTGCTATATAATATAACGGCAATGCTAAAAATAATGTACCACCAATAAAATTCCCAAGTGATACCCAAAGCAGGTTATGAACTGCACCTCCAAGACTTATAGCATGTCCTCCAATAGGCATCATAAGTGACATTGAGAAAAGGGTCATATTGGCTATACTATGTTCAAATCCAGCAGTTATAAATGTATATAAACACCAAAAAATCATAATTAACTTTCCTGATTCACTTTTCAACTTATATGTGCACCAAGCTGCAAGACAAACTAAAATATTACACAAAATTCCTTTGAAAAATAAATCCATTGCACCTGTATTCATTTTAAGTTCTGCTGAAGTTAATATATATTCTGCAACATAATCGCTTGCTGCATGAGATTGTACATAAACAAAAGCACCAATTATAGAACCTATAACATTCCCTATATAACTTGCAACTAAAATTTTAATCATATCTAATACTGTAACTTTTTTATATAAAGCCCCTATAGTCATAACAAGAGAATTGCTTGTAAATAAATCTACTCCTGCCATCATTACCAAACTAAGTGCAACTCCAAAAGATATCCCCATTACAATCTTCGTAGCACCAAATCCTGAATGATCTAAGATTCCTCCAACAGTGTAAAGTAACATTACACCAAGTCCAACAAAAAGACCACCAAGTAAAGATATCATCAGGTACTTTAAAATCCCCCTATTGTAAAGACCTATCTTTTTTTGAGCGGAATGACATAGTGCATCCATTTCTTCATTATACATTTTTCTCCCCCTAAACATTTAGTATTCCATAGCTAATTATAATACTTTACTAAAAATTTAACAATCTTTAAATCATTTATTTACAAAACTATTATTTTTTCTTAATATTATACTATTTTATCAAAATACATCTAGTTAATTTAATAACAAAGAATTTTTAATTAATATATAAAAACTGTATCAAAGCAGATATAGAATCTACTATGATACAGTTTTATTATAACTATATATCATTATTTCTCTCTAAATTCATTGATAATGTAAGATATTTTAGAGACTCTCTAAGTTCTCCTATAACATGGTACATTTCTGCCATCTCTATATATCTTTCTCTTTTTTCATCTGCACATGCAAATTTCATAAGAATATCAGTTGCTAAATTCATATTCATTTCCCACTGAATCAAACTTCTTTCAGCTCTACTAATTCTAGCCTTATAAAGATAACTTTTTTCTATTAAAAAATAATTATTTAAACTAATAGATATTTCTAATGCCTTCTCACAAATTTGTTTTGCAAGTACAATTTCGTCTAACTCAAGTAACATTCTTACCATGGTAATTAATATTTCTGTATAAGCATGTAAATTTTTCTTAGTAACATTATCTTTTACAAACTTAATAGTATCAAGTGCCATATCTTTTCTTGATATATCTATATATACCTTAGCAATTATAAGTGCTACCTTTGAATATATTAAAGTTGATTTATCTTCTATACGTTCAAATATATCTTTATTAATTTGTAGACCTTTACCTTGCTTCATCCTCGTAGCATAAAGTAATCCATTGACAAGCATCATTTTTTCTTTAGACTCTATAGTATCTTCTAGAATTATTAAACTTGTTAATATTTCATCTGCTTTTTCAAACTGCCCATTTAAATAATATGTCATAGCTAAAAAGAAACTATTCTCTGCATAAGCTTCCATTTTTGAAACATCAGTATAATTATCTACATGATTTTTAGCTCTATTAAAATATGTTATAGCATCATTGTAATTTCTTCTAGCTAAAAAATATTTAGCTAAATCTTGATAATAAAATTGTTCTTGGACCTGTGTTAAATTACTAAAATCATTATAAATACTTATAAGTTCTTTTATATCTTCAAATTTTCTTTTTCTAGTATATTCTGAAAATAAAATATGAAGGAACTCTAAAGCTAAATCCTTATATTCCTTTATAAGACAATAGTCTATTCTCTCTTTTATAGCTAAGCACTCTTCATTGCTTAAATCATCCTTAGCTTGATATTCTTTAACACTACTTTCAAGTTCCATAACATCATCATATAAAAGATAATTAAGGTCTAAGTCTAATCTTTTTGCTACCATTTCTAAAATCCATACATCTGCTTTAATTTTATCATTTTCAATACAGCTCATTTTAGAAATAGATATATCACTTTGGCATAACTCTTTAAGAGTTATACCTTTATAAATTCTAGCTCTTTTTATCTTTTCCCCTGTTGATAAGAAATTCATATTTACCACCTATTTACCCAAACTTAATTAATTTTTGATTATTCCTATTTTCTTTAAACTATTAATTCCTTTATCTAAATATTTAGCTGATTCATAATCTCGTTTCAAGTCTAAATAGAATTTACCTAGTATGATACAAATTTCGGCATTTCTTTTATCTAAAACATTTTTTTCTGAAATATGTAACATATCTAATAATATAAATTCTGCTTTTTCTATATTTTCTTCTAGTAACGCAACTCTATAATTCAAGAAATTATAATCTAAAACTTTTTCTATATCATTTTGATCTAATTTTTCCTTAATTTCATTTAACGTAGAATAACATCTATCAACATCTTTAAGTTTAATATAATTTTCACAGATATTGATTAAGGTATCGATAAGTTTACTATCACTAGCGTCTTCTCTCATTTTTTTAGCTTTTTCATAATGCATGAAAGATTCTTCTATATTATCAAACTCATAGAATAATTTACCAAGAGAATTTTCAATTTCAGCAATATTCTCCTCTTGATTAAGTTCCTTGTAAATCTCTAAACTTTTCTTAGAATAAACTATTGATTTCTCAATTTCGCCAGCCTCATTATATTCTTCACTTAAAAGAGCTAATGTTTTTGCATATTTCTTCTTGTCATAAATTTTCATAAATTCTTCTTTAGCTAAAAATGCAAAATTCATCGCTTGTCTAATATCATCTAATAAGAAATATGTCTTAGATAAATAATAGTGTATTTCTCCAAGAAGTGTATCTTCAGTTAAATTATTAGCTATATAAATTTTTTCTGCCTCTTTCAAATAAGAATTTGATGAATGATATGCTTTTGACTCTAAACTTAACTTTCCAACTTTTAGATATGTATTTACCATCTCTACATGACTTGATGTCTTTATAAACAAAACATTAGCCGCTAAGAAAAATTGTTGTGCAAGAGTATAATCACCCTCATTTAAATATATTTCTGCTCTTAAATATAAATTTTTTGCTTTTCTATACTCTAAATTATATTTTTCAGCATAATATAATGCACTTTCTATATATTGTTCAGCTTTTATCTGATTGTTTTCTAAGATATATCTTTCAGCTGTTTGCTCAAAGAATAAGCAAATCTTTTCTGCCTGTGTCTTCTCTGACTCCATAAGGTATTCTACTGAAGTATCTAAAGATTCTGCAAGATACTCTAATAAATCCATTGAAGGATTACTTCTACCAGATTCAACAAGACTTATCTGCCCTGGTGTAATTCTATCTCCAGCAAGGTCCTTTAATGTCATATTAAGTTCTTTTCTTTTTCTTTTTATCTTCTCACCCAATGATAATATTTCCATAATTCAATCATCCTTTAACCTGTTATATTCATAAACCTAGTTATATAGTCTCTATTATATCACATTTTTCTATCTATTTTTACATATATTCTTTAAGTTTTTTTTAATAATTCTTTTTAAGTAGACAAAAAAAGAGAAGTTTCCTCCTCTTTTTTTGTAATTATTTTAATTTAGCCCTAAGATCTTCACAACCATCTTCTAGCATGCAAGCTGCTTTTCTGCAAACTCGTCTAATTTTTCTTTGTGTTTTTCTATCCATAGATGGTATTAATGCTACTCCTAAAGCAGCTCCAACTAGTGTTCCTGCGGCAATTCCGCTAAGTAATTTTCCCATTGATAAACACCTCTTTATAAATTAGTTCAATACTATTATGTACGTATTACTCTTTAAATATATTAGTGTATTATTGGGAATTCTGTTTTAATAAAACTATATTTTTAAATTAGATTCTATAAAAGCTAAAACTTGTTTCTTTTGTTCTATACCCAAATCATTTATAATATTAAACAATTCTTTATCTATATCATATAGGGCTTCGTCTTCTTTAACTATGTTTTCATAAATTATTAAATTATTAGGATTACTTACAAGACCTGCTAATAAATTTTTAACTTTTTGATTTGCTACTTTTAATGTATTCTTCTTTAACCACTTATCTAAAGTTTTATCTGAATCTATACTAAGTTCTCTTTTGCAAAGTTCATCTGCTATTTCATTATATAAATCACCAGTATGACTATCTACCTTTACAAATATAATTTCTATTCCTGAATTAAAAAATCTTTGCATTTTCTCATAATATTCCATAGAAGAACTATCTTTTCTCTCCCAGGAACCCGTTGCATGATGGAATATACCTTCATAATCATGAAATATCACAACTTTTTTTTCTTTAGTTCCCAGTGCATATTCCACAGCCTTCTCAGTCGCTTCTAATTCACCTGCAATTTGTCTTATGCCAACTTTACTAATATCATTTGGAGAACCACTATCAACATACTCAATCACATCATCTTTTAATACAACAAGCCCATATGCATATCTGCTTGTTGAAACATTAAAACTTCCATCAACATAAATATGTATACAATCATTAGGATATTCATCTACACCTTTTTTAAGAAGTTTATTAGTGTCAGCTAAATATTCTTTAGCTGCATCTAAACTCTCAAAACTTTTATATTTTGCACCTTTTACACCTTTTACGTAAGATAAGCACTCATTCCAAGTATTCACTATTGTATTTTCAACTTTAATATTTCTTTTAGCATCAAAGCCCTCTTTTATTGCATAAACTTTTTTTCCCATCGCTAATAATACTCCTTCGTTCCTTTTAACTAAATTTATAAGTTATTTATAGTAATTATTACTATGTAACCTAATAACCTAAAACTCCTATAACATCATAAATCCTATTAAGATTTTTTGCTGCTGTAAAGTTAGATAAATATTCAACTGCACTAGTTAAAACTATAACTAACTCTCTATTTCCTTGCCAATTTTCAAGAATCACCTCTATAGGAATATCCTCTATCATTCTATTTAATGCAAATAGTATTATAGCAACATCATCTATTTTCCCTAATATAGGTATTTTATCTGGAAGAATATCTAAAGGAATTGCAGTATACCCTAAACTAACTGCAAGGACTACTTTAGTCTTAGTCGGAACTCTTTTGTCTTTAAATAATCTTGCTATTAATGCTATAAGATCAGGTAAAAACATGATAATATCTGAATATTCCTTTGCTTTCATTGGAATTTTCTCAACTACTTTTTCTCTTCCATGAGTATATGAATCTTCAATCTTTTCAACATTTAAATTTAGTATATAATCTTCTTTTTCTTCTTCAGTTAGAACATCCTCATCTATTTCAACCTTTTCTTCGACAATTACTGAAGGTTTTTTAGAAATCATATCACCAAGTAAAATATCAATATCATTAACAGTTACATTTATAGTACCATCTGAAATATTAGCATTTGTTAGATTAAAACTTATCACTTTAACCTCTTCTAATATTTTAGATATATTAATTGTTATTTTATCACTACTTAATGTAATTCCTCTCTCTTTGAAACCCTTTAGCGCAAATTTTAATGCAATCTTTCTAAAAGCTTTTAAAATTCCAATTTTCATTAGTGATACTTTTTTAAGTCTAATAGTTAAATAGTTATCTTCTACACCTATTATATCTACACTTGCTGAAAATCCTAATGATAAAATTTTCTTAAATGCACCTTTTACTCTAAGTGAATTATTAACAACGTCAACATCTGAAATTGTAAGCCCTTCAACCTTAACAAAATCATTTATTATACTTTTTATGTCTCCTCCACTTAATCTTGTGCTAACTTCTGATATATTCATCCATTTCCTCCTAAATTTAAGCCTGCTTTTTTATATTAGTAATCCCTATATTTTTTTTCTCTTTTAACAAACTTAACATATTATTATCCATATTTTTCAATTTTAAATCTAAACTTTCTTTCCCTATTTTAATCTCTTGAAGTTCAAATTTTACTGGTTTAAGTTTATTTTTAACTATTGCTAAATCTAAAATGATGTTACTACCATTGATTATAACAAAATTTTTCAACTTTCTATTACTAAATTTTTTTTCAATTACTTTTTCTAACATATCAAACAAATTTATTTTGAGTGCTTTAAATGAGTTTATATTAATTGTAAGTTTATCATTGTTATAGTCTAAAAGAGATACATCACAAGAAAATTTAACTACAAAAATTTTTTTAATACTCCCAAACACTTCTATATTTTCGCCTAAAAACTTTATTTTCTCAATACTTATATTTTCATTTTCTAAATAATTATTAAAAATTTTTATTATATCATCCTGTGAAAGTTTTAATACACTAATCTTTTCATTCATAATTTTCCCGCCCCTTAAAATTAAATTATATAAAAATTGACCAATAAATAATATCTAATACTTATTGGTCAACTAAATTAAGCTTATATTCTATTATCTAATAAATTTATATTAAAGACTCTAATATTTGAAGTAGCTCTTCAAATCTAGCCATAGTATCTTCTATAGGCTTAGATGTAGTCATATCAACCCCCGCTCTTTTTATAGCTTCTATTGGGTGCATACTTCCTCCTGCTTTTAAGAAGCCTTTATAATTTTCTACTGCATTTTCTTTACCATCTAATATACTTCTTGCAAAAGCTGAAGCTGCTGCATACCCTGTAGCATATTGATAAACATAAAAGTCTGAATAGAAATGTGGAATTCTAGCCCATTCACTTATTATACCTTCATCTATAACCATAGTTTCACCAAAATATTTTCTATTTAAATCAGTCCACATTTTGTTTAAATCTTTAGCTGTTAATGCTTCTCCATTTTCTATAGCTTCATGAGTTTGAAGTTCGAAATCTGCAAACATTAATTGTCTAAATACTGTAGCTCTTATTTGCTCAAGTTCTTGATTTACAAGATATAATTTTTTCTTATCATCTTTTTCTTTATTTATAAGATCATTGATAAGTAATATCTCATTTGTTGTTGATGCAATTTCTGCAGCAAATAAAGTATAATCACCATATATAAATGGTTGGTTTTTTCTTGAGTAATAAGAATGTATTGAGTGACCCATTTCATGAGCTAATGTACTTACATCATTTAAATCACTATTATAATTTAAAAGTACATAAGGCATAGACTCATATGACCCACCAGAATAAGCCCCTGATCTTTTTCCTTTATTTTCATATACATCTATCCAAGCATTTTGTACACCATCTTCAAAAATTGAAATATACTCTGCACCTAAAGGATTGATTCCTTCTTTAACTATTTTAACCGCATCTTCAAACGGAATATCTAGCTTTTCAATATCAACTACAGGTACATATAAATCATACATATGAATTTCATCAAGTCCTAATAATTCTTTCTTTAAATCAACATATCTGTGTAATAAAGGTAAATTTTTATCTATATTTTTTAGAATATTATAGTAAACATCTAAAGGAATATTATTAGGCTTTAATGATGCCTCTAATGAATTTTTATATTTTCTAGTTTTTGAGTTAAATACAAATGCTTTTATTGAACTCGTCAAACTTGTTGCAAAAGTATTTTCATACTTTTTATAAGTGGCAAATAAAGACTCAAAAGCCTCTTTTCTTACTTCCCTATTTTTACTTCTAATAAAGTTACCATAACTACCTTCTGATAATTCAACTGTTTTCCCCTTTTCATTAGTTATAGCTGGGAATTCTATGTCCGCTCCTGTTAATACATCATAGATATTTTCAGCTGCACTTAAACAATCTGAAACACTAGCTAACATCTCTTCAAGTTCTTTTGTTAAAACATGCGGTTTACCACTAAATATATTTTCAAACATAAACTCATAAATTTTAAGTTCATCATCCTCTTTTATTATATCCATTATTTTCTTTTCATCTTGTGCTAATATTTCAGGCTCAAAAAATGATGTGTAACTTGAAAACTGCGCATAAAATGCTTCTATTTTAGCCGATAAAGCTTGAAACTCACTATTTGCTGTATCCTCATGATTTTTCATACTAGCATAAACATAAAGATTTTCAAACTTTCTCGCTAATTTTTCATATATATTAAGATACTCTTTTAAAGACTTTCCATTATCAAGTGTTCCTTCAAAAGTTTTTATTACCTTTGACTCTTCTTTAAGAGTATTAAAGTCACTATTCCATGCATTTACATCTGCATATATCTTTTCTACAGCCCATTTATATTTTTGCTGTATTTCTTCTCTTTTTTTAATTTCACTCATAACACACTTTCCTTTCTATAAAAACTATATTTAAATATCATCTATTTAAATATAGTTTCTTTTACATACATTATACTATTTATATTCTTCTTCTTTACTGCTTATATCATTAAATACTTTTATCATATTTTCTTCTATAATTTCGCATATATCATTTAAAATACTTCTTATTTCTTCATGATCTGCATCTTTATCATATTTAAATATTACTTTCCAAGTTGGATTATATTCATCATCAACCTCTTCAATCCTAAATCCATTTTCTTCAAAAACAGCCACATCAAAAAGATCAAATATAGCTGAAAACTCCCACTCTTCAACATCTTTATCAGTATCGAAAATTAAGTTAACCTCGTCATCACAAACAAATAATCTTTTTACAAATTTAGCTCCTTCGCCCACTGAAAAACTTCCTAGTTCTTTCCCTAAAAATCCAGTTTCTTTATCTCTTTCCATTAATACTAATGATGAAAATTCCATTATTTTGCTCCATCTCCTTAACGTTTTGTACAATAGTCTATCTCTAATATGTTCTAAATTAAAGACATTTTATCTATTGATTTCATATTAACAATTTACTAAAAATTTTTCAATAAAAAAATGCTTCTTAATAAGCATTTCCTCATTATTCAAGTTTAAATTGTATATTTAACCCTACACACTCTTGCAAACAATTTGCATTTAAGTGTATAATAAATTGAAAATTTAGTTATTAAAATAAGAAATATTAACATTAAAAGATATTTTTAAGTAATAATAAAGCAGTAAAATTAATAAAACTTTCAAGAAAATATGAAAGTGTAAAAATAAAATTTTAAAAAGGAGAAACTACTAGATAAATATTTATCTACAGACTATAAATATTTATCCATATTTTGAGTAGTAAAAATGCTATTGATTAAAATTAAAAATTTATATTTTTCTTATACAGGAACAAAGCCTTACAATCTCGAAAATTTGACTATAGATTTACCAAAAGGAAAGTTTGTTTCTATTGTCGGAGAAAATGGTACTTCTAAAACAACTTTACTAAAATTAATACTTGGCTACATGAAACCACAGCAAGGAATTATAGAAAAAAATTGTACAAGAATTGGTTATGTACCCCAAAAAGTAGATAACTTTAACTCTCAATTTTCTATAACTGTTGAAGAAATTTTATTGTGTCATTTAAAGGCAATTAAGTTAAATGATAAAAATGAAATTGATAATGTTTTAAATCTTGTAAGCATGAAAGATTATAAAAAAAGATTAATAGGTAGTTTATCTGGGGGACAACAACAAAGAATTTTTATAGCAAGAGCACTTCTTGGTTCTCCAGACCTTTTGATATTAGATGAGTTATCAACAGGAGTCGATGAAAAAACTCAAAATGAAATTTATTCTCTTATATCAAATCTTACTAAAGATACTAATCTTACAGTTATCTCTGTTGAGCATAATAGAGAAAAAGCTATAAAATACTCTGACTTAATATTAGAACTAAGAATTGATAGCTATAAATTATTTAATAAAAATGAGTATTTAGAATATTATGATAAAAAATTACGAGGGGCAAATTAAATTATGTTAGAAATATTTCAAATAGAATTTATGCGTAATGCATTTATAGCTGGGATTATAATCTCTCTTTTATGTCCTTGCATAGGTTTATTTTTAGTTTTAAAACGTTATTCAATGATAGGTGATACACTTTCACATTCATCATTCGCAGGTGTTGCAATAGGTCTTGTAGCTGGTATAAACCCTCTACTTACAGGTTTTATATTCACTACTATTTGCGCAATAATTATAGAAGTTCTAAGGAGTTATTTTAAAAAATATTCAGAACTTGTAATGTCTATAATACTTACATTTAGTCTTGGTATTGCAATAGTATTAATAAGCTCTGGTAAAACTTCCGCAAAAGTAGATTCTTTCTTATTTGGAAGTATATTAACAGTATCTAAATCAGACTTATTATTAATAGCTATTGTGGCTATAATCTGCTTTATTGGTATTTATATTTTATACGAAAAGTTAGTGTATACAACATTCGATGAAGAAGGAGCTAGAGTTTCTGGTATTAACACAAAACTTGTAAATTATATTTTCACAATAATGGTTGGAGCTACTATTTCAGTATCAATACGAGTTATGGGTATACTTGTTATTTCATCTATAATTGTAATACCTGTTGCTACAGCTATGCAATTTAAAAAGGGATTTTCTACAACTTTAATACTTTCAATGTTTATAGGTTTTATAGATATATTTGTTGGTCTTATTACATCATATATTTATGATACTGCACCAGGAGGTACTATTGCTTTAGCATCTGTAGGAATTTTAATAATCTCATTAATTATAAACAGAAAAAAACTCTAGGCAAATGCCTAGAGTTTTACTCTTTTGCACAATCTTTACATAGTCCTTTTAATTGTAGTTTATGCTCTGTTAATTTAAATCCTGTTTGCTCTCTAAGCAATTCTTCTATTTGAGTCATAGGACAATCTACTTCTATTTCCTTATGACATAAACTACACTCTACTATATGATTATGAGTATGACGTTTTATTGTATACCTACTAGTTCCATCTGAATCAAACATTTTATCAACCATTTTATTTTTTTCAAACAATTCTAATGTTCTATATACAGTAGAAAGATTTATATTTTCATCTTTTCTACACTCATTATAAATTTCATCAACAGTCAAATTGACGTCTGAATTTAACAACAAGTCATAAATAAGTATTCTTCCTTTTGTGACTTTTATGTTTTTATGTTTAAGTACTTTCTTAATTTCCATAATACTACTCCTACTTAAAGCTAAAATTATAGTATCAATTATAACATATATATCAATTAAAAATAAACTAATTACCAATCCTATAAAAAGCAACATTTAGACTACTCTTTTTGTTTTATATTATGTTAAAATAATTTTAATTTTAATTTTTTATTCATTAACCCTTTGATTTTCCAATAAATATATAGTATATTATTATATGTGCTACTCATTATATTTAAATTAGAGTAGCCTAATAAAAGATTTAATTATTAAAGGGGATTTTTTGTATGAATTGTATTATTGCTCAATCTGGTGGACCCACATCAGTTATTAACTCTAGTGTATATGGAGTTGTAAAAGAAAATTTCAATTTAAAGGTTTATGACAATGTTTATGGTGGTCTTAATGGGATTGAAGGAATTTTAGAAAGAAAAATAATAAATTTATCAGCATTAGATAGTGAAAGACTTGAAACATTCAAAAATTCACCATCTTCAGGTTTAGGATCTTGTAGATATAAATTAAAAGATTTTAATAATACTGAGGAAGAATATGTTAAACTTATGGGAATCTTAACTTCGCTTAATATAAAAACTTTCTTTTATGTTGGGGGAAATGATTCTATGGATACTACGGCTAAACTTAGTGCGTATGCAAATCTTAAAAACATAGATATCAAATTTATAGGAATACCTAAAACTATAGATAATGATCTTAAATTTACAGATCACACACCAGGCTTCGGTAGTGCTGGAAGATTTATATCAACTTCTGTTTTAGAAAGTTATCTCGACTCTAAAGTATATAGTAATAATGGAATATTTATACTTGAAGCTATGGGAAGAGATACTGGTTGGCTTGCCGCTACTGCAGCACTTGCTAATATACAAGGTAAGCAATGTGCTGATTTAATATATTTACCAGAATCAAAATTTAATAAAAACAAATTTTTAAAAGATGTAAAAAGATTATTTGTCGAAAATAATCATGTCTATATTGTTGCATCTGAAGGAATCAGATATTCAGATGGTACTTTTGTTGCAGAAACAGACACTGCTGGACATGATAATTTTGGACATGCACAACTCGGCGGAGTAGCATCTCACCTAAGAAATATGATTATAGAAGCTAATATAACTGATAGAGTTAAAGCTTTAGAATTAGGAGTTCTACAAAGATGTGCTATGCACTGTTCTTCAAAAGTTGATTTAGAAGAAGCTGAAATGGTAGGACGTGATGCCTTAAAATATTCAAAAGATTGTCAAAGCGGTTTAATGGTTGGAATTAAGAGATTAGATACAGATATCTATTCTTCTGAGACATTCCTCATAGAAGCTAAGTCTGTTGCTAACAATGTAAAATATTTTCCATCACATTGGATAAATGAAGATGAAAATGGAATAACAGATGAAGCATTTTTATATTTATGCCCACTCATAAATGATTCTAACATGTCTGCAGACGAAACTCATTTACCAACTTATGATAGCTTTGCAATTTAAGATAAAAAAATGTAGGTGATTTAATCACCTACATTTTTTATTAATACAAAATATTATCATGTGTTGCTATATAATCTAAACAATCTAAAAATTCTTGAATTTCACTAATGCTATTATATAATCCAAAACTTACCCTAACTAATCCTGGTCTTTCTAATCTTGGATTATATAAATATTTTTTAGTATCTTGGTCTGCTAATCCAAGTAATCTTTTAACATATGAATGTGCACAAAAACATCCATCTCTAACTGCTATTTCTCTTAAATAAGACAGCTCTTTTGCAACAATTGCATGATCTTTATTCTTCAAGTTAAAAGAACATATTCCAAGTCTATCTATATTTGTATCATTCGCATAAACAATTATTCCCGGAATATCAGAAATATTATCGTACAAATAATTTTTCAATTTTTTCTCATGATTTTCTATAGAAGTAAAACCAATTTCAGTAATTTTCATCATAGCACTAACTATAGCTAAGGCTCCAAAATAATTTGGTGTTCCTGCTTCATAGATATGTGGTATATCACCCCAATATTCTTCTTGGTCAAATACTATATCTATTGCCCCTCCACCCCTTATATAAGGTCTTTTATTTTGTAATAATTTTTTCTTTGCTATCACTACCCCGCTTCCAAATGGCGCATACATTTTATGGCCTGAAAAAACTACAAAATCAATAGAATCTTCTTTCTTTTTAATTTCAAGCTTTCTATGTGCAACTATTTGGGCTGCATCTAAGACAACATAAGCACCATATTTATGTGCTATTTTAGTTATTTTATCTATATCATTAACATAACCTGTTACATTAGATGCAGCAGTTATTGCTACTAGCTTTATCTGATTACTTCTTAATAAGTTTTCAAAGTTATCTAATATTAAAACACCATTTTTATCTGTTTCTAGATATAATACCTCACCACTCGCTCGCCATGGTAAATCATTTGCATGATGCTCCATTCTACTCGTTAATATTTTATCCTTATCACTATCAATAAGAACATTTGCAAGTAAATTTATACCTTCTGTAGTATTTTTCACAAAAATAACTGTGTATTCTTCCTTATCAATCTCAAAAAAATCAAGAATAATATTTCTACATTCTTCATAATTTTCAGTTGTTTCTATACTTTTTAGACCTTTCCCTCTACCTATAGAACCATAATTTTTAATGTATTTATCTATATTTTCTTTTACAATGCTAAAGGCAGGAGTTGTTGCTGCATTATCAAAATTTATTGGAATTATTTCTTCTCCTCTTATATCTAAAATTTTTTCATTAATCCCGATAAAAAGTTCTTTAAAATCTAAATATTCGTCCCTCATAATACTCCCTCCTGTACATTCTATTCAACATAGTATTAATAAGTTCTCATATAAATCTATTGTTAATATATTTGAAATTCTATCTCGTTGTTAGTATAATTGTTTTAGTATTTGATAGTAGGATTTTTCCTAACTAACGAAAAGGAGATAAATAATAATGATTGTTTTAAGTTGTAAAAATATACAAAAAAGCTTCGGAATAGATCAAATACTGAAAGATATAACTTTTGGTATTAATGAAGGCGATAAAGTTGGACTAATTGGCGGTAATGGGGAAGGAAAATCTACACTATTTAAAATCTTAACAAAACAATTGTCTTATGATAATGGTGATTTATTTATTGATAGAAATAAATCTTTAGGATACTTATCTCAAAACTTATCTTTAGATACTAATAAAACTATTTATGATGAAATGCTATCTATTTTCTCAAGAATTACAGAACTTGAAAATAAGCTATTAAAACTTGAAGAAAAAATGAATGAACCATATGACCCAAGTAAAGAAGATTATCATACTAAACTTATTAAGGACTATACCTTATCTCAAGAAATTTTAGAGAATATTGGTGGATACACATATAAAGGTGAAATATCAAAAGTTCTAAAAGGTCTTGGATTTTTAGAAAATGACTATGAAAAAGTAATAGAAACTTTAAGTGGTGGACAAAAAACAAGAGTTGCACTTTGTAAACTCTTATTATCTAAACCTGATATTCTACTTCTAGATGAGCCTACTAACCATTTAGATTTAAATGCTATTGAATGGCTTGAAGAATACCTTACATCTTATAGAGGTACCATCTTTGTTATCTCACACGATAGATTCTTTTTAGATGCTGTAACAAATGCTACATTTGAACTTACTAATGGTAAAATCGATACTTATAATGCAAGCTATACTAAATTTATTGAGCTTCGCGAAAAAAATCTTGAATCAAAATTAAAAGCATATAAACTTCAACAAAGCGAAATTAAAAGACAAGAAGAAATTATAGAAAGATTCCGTTCTTTTAATAGAGAAAAAAGTATAAAAGCTGCTGAAAGTAGACAAAAGGTCTTAGATAAAATTGATAGACTTGATTCTCCTGAAATTGCAAGAAGGGCTTCTAATATTAAATTTGAATGTGATATACAAAGTGGTAATGATGTGTTATCAGTTCATGAACTTTCAAAATCCTTTGGTACTAAAAAATTATTTGAAAATATTTCGTTTGAACTAAAAAAAGGAGAAAAAGTTGCTCTTATAGGAGAAAACGGCAGAGGTAAAACTACTTTATTTAAAATTTTATTAAATAAAGCACAAGCTGATAGCGGTCACTTTTCTCTTGGTAAAAATGTATTCCCCGGCTACTACGATCAAGAACAATCTGACCTTGATTTAAGTAAAACTATACTTGATGAAGTATGGGATGCATTCCCTAAAATGACAACTACAGAACTTAGAAATGCACTAGCATCATTCTTATTTACAGGAGATGATGTATTTAAAGAAATCTCCCTTTTAAGTGGAGGAGAAAAATGCAGAATAAATCTATTAAAATTAATGTTATCAAAGCCAAACTTTTTACTTTTAGACGAACCTACTAACCACTTAGATATTTTATCAAGAGAAGCTTTAGAAGATGCTATAGCAAGCTATAACGGAACTCTTATTGTAATATCTCATGATAGATATTTTTTAAATAAAGTCATAAGTAAAATAGTAGAACTTGAAGAAAATTCAATCACTACTTATCTTGGGAATTATTCTTATTATGCTGAGAAAAAGGAAAATCCAAATAGATTTGATGAATTTGATATTAATACAGGTTTAGCAAAAACTAAAACTCAAATTAAAGAAGAAAAAAGAAAGCAAAAAGAGAAAGAAAAACTTTCTAAGGTAGCAAAAAATAAGGTTAAAAATATAGAAAAAGAAATTTCGGACCTTGAAGAAAAGTTATTTGCCCTACAAGAGGATTTATGTAAAGAAAGCGTATATTCTAATCCTGAGGAAAGCCTTAGAGTTCATAGTGAAATCTCTATCATTGAAGAAGCTTTAAATAATTTATATGAAGAGTGGGAAGAATTACAATAAAAGAAAGGTGGATAAATTTCCACCTTTCTTTTTAAATATAACCAAATATTTAGCTTATTAAAATTTTTAGCAACCTTTTCTACAATATCTACTAAGAACTCTTTTAACAGCACATTCAGCTGCTCTGTCTATCATTCTTTTTAAACATTTATCCATTTGTCTTAATTTATTAATAACATAAATTCTTTGACATTTTGTTGCTTCTGTTATGCAGAACTCTCTTCCTGGGTAATATTCAGGACATTCAAATACGCATTCATCAACGATTTGTTGTACTCTATACAATCCATTTTCTAAACAAGTAAATTCAACTTTACCATGACAATCTGTTTTCTTACTTGCAACTAATTTTTCGCATCCTTTTTCCATTAAATACAAATTGAAAGGTACACCACTTATAGGATCACCTTCTGAACAATTTAAAAGTGAAAAAATTTCAACTCTTCCCATTGATGGTAATGGTTTGTAAGTTGGTCTACAACAGCTCATGCAACTTGTATCTACTGTATCTTCTAAACATTCATCTGGATCATCACACCCATCATTACAGTGGCAATGACAGTGACAATCGCAATCTTTCATCCACTCATCAGTATTTTGACTATTCATATATTCTTCAAAGTTCATAACTTTACCTCCATAGTTAAATTTTTTAAATATTACGAGCTTTACTTAATATATATATATGAATTTTCAACTCTTAGGGTGATACTTTTTTTAGATTTACTTAATGTTATTATTAGTATCTATTAATTTTTCCGCTACTCTTCTATACATATTTGCTTTGTTTACAAGCACAGTTGCAAGAAGTAGATTTTCTTTTTCTTTCTCGTCAATCTTTTTTTCATTAATTCTACTTTCTATTGTTGCTATTTCTTTTTTAAAATCTTCTTCATTCTCTTTATTTAATAATAAATACGCTTTATATGTATCATCTAAATCTACTAAACATTCTTCTTCATTTTTATTATTATCCTCTCCTACAATTTTAGATAGTAATTCTTTTATATCTGCTATTGAAAGTGCACCTTTTAGTTGATATATAAGACTTAAAAGTATTATATGATTCTTAGAGTATTTCTTTTTTATAACAGGCATTAACAATCTACCTTTTACATAATTATTTATCATTGTCTTTGTCATTATTTTTTCATCATCATTTCGTTTATTGCTTTCAAGCTTTGCTTCAAATAACTGAATCACTTGATCCATGTATAAATCTATCTCTGGAATATCTTTTAATTCTATATTGCTACCTAATTCTAAATTGTTTATTAAACCATTTAAACTTTCCATTCTAACCACCTCTTTTTTTATTATACCAAATTTAATTTGTTCACAAAATATATATTGACACATCTATATCTTTTTTGTTAATCTTATTATAACACAACGTAGTTTTTAAAACTAGATATCGAAATATATAAAATTTAAAGGAGTTGGAATTATGAACACAAAATTTAGAGAACCCATTAATGCACTTACTCATTTATTTGGTGCTGCAATGTCACTATTAGCTTTAATACTAATGATTAACAAAGTACTTAACAGTAATATAAATTTAGACTTAGGTTTAATTTCCTCTGTCATTTTTGGAATAAGTCTTATACTACTATATAGTGCTTCTACTATCTATCATACATTTATTGGAAACAAAAAAACTATAGCTTTTCTAAGACGTCTAGATCATTCTATGATTTTCATTTTGATAGGAGGCACATATATGCCTTTCTGTTTACTAGCCCTCACTGGAACATCTAGAATAATATTTACATCAATAATAATACTACTTACTGTTTGTGGTGTTGCTTTTAAAATGCTTTGGTTCAATTGCCCACGATTATTATCAACATTAATTTATATAGGTATGGGTTGGTTTTCTATATTTATGATTTCTCCACTTTATCATGCAATATCACTTGCTGGAGTTATTTGGCTTGTTCTTG
This sequence comes from Sarcina sp., assembly GCA_051650825.1. Lineage (GTDB taxonomy): Bacteria > Bacillota > Clostridia > Clostridiales > Clostridiaceae > Sarcina. The sequence goes on from JBOFRC010000127.1 coordinate 49,144, forward strand.
GTGGTATTTCTTATACTATAGGTGGTGTTATTTATGGAATAAAGCCTAAATTTTTAGAATTTAAATATCTAGGTTTTCATGAAATTTTTCATATTTTTATTTTAATAGGAAGTCTTTGTCACTTTATTTCTATATATTTTTATTTATTCAACTAAAAAAACTAGTAGATTTTCAAAATCTACTAGTTTTTTTTAATTAATGATATAACTTTACTTCTTCAATAAATGCCTTCATTGTATTAGATAAAAATTTATCTTGATGATATAAGAACTTAAAGTTTCTAGATATCTCACCAATATCTGCTATATGCACTTCTTCTAAGATACCATCTCTAATTTTTTGCTCCGCACATATGAAAGGTACACAGGCTATTCCAAGACCTACTTCAACTACTTTTAAAATTGCCTCTGTGCTGCCAAGCTCCATTAATATACTATAATCTATTTGATGAAGCCTTAATGTTCCTTCGACTATATCTCTTGTACCACTGCCTTCTTCTCTCATGATCAAAGCAATTTTTTTATTTTTTGAAATATCTAAATCTTTAGCTTTTATAAAGATTAATTTATCTCTTATTATATCTTCTTCTACAAGCTCTTGACATCTTGTATCACCTTCTACAAATGCAATATCTACTTCATTATCTAAAAGCATCTTTTCTATAGCTGTAGTGTTTTCTATTACTATTGAAATTTCAACATCTGCATTTTTAGTTAGAAAATGCTTTACTATCTCTGGGAGAACATATACACCTATCGTTGTACTTGCTCCTACTCTAATTTTTCCGTTTATATTATTTCTTGAATTTTCTAAAGTAATTTTCACCTCTTCATAGAGATTAAGTATTCTTTTTACATACTTTAAATATAACTCACCTTCATGAGTTAAATATAATTTTTTTCCTATTCTATCAAAAAGACTTACACCAAGTTCCTTCTCCATCTCTTTTATAGCTTGACTAACAGATGGTTGACTTATGTAAAGTTTTTTTCCGACTTCTGTCATATTTAAAGAGCTTGCTGTTTCATAGAATATATTTAATTTTCTAAAATTCATAATCTATCCTCTAATCCTTATTTATGTCCTCATAATCAACATCGATTACAGTTCCATTAAATGTAGTATTATCTTTTTCTTCTTTTTTGTTTTCATGATTATTTTTATTATTTTTAACGTCCGTAAACTCTATATTTTGCTCTTCATATTGGTTAATCATTTTTTTCATTTTATGTCTTATATATAACCAAAATCCAAATCCTAAAATAGCTATAACCACTACAAGAATTGCAAAAACAGGCAATAAAAATCTTATGGCAAATATTACAACTATCGCCCATATTATAAAACTTAAAATATTTTTCATAAACATCCCTTCTATTTAGGTTATTTTTATTAATTATATCATAGCATTTCAAGTTTTCAAAATTTTCTATTAAATATTATTTCGAAATTTGAGGAAACTATATAGGTAAACTATAAATATAAGCTTTTTTTAATATTGCCTAAATTAAACTTAAATTTATCTTTTTACTTACAAATACATTTTTAAAGTTTTTATAATTTAAAAATTTACTAAATAATTAAGGGATGTGTAATTAATTATGATAAAAAAAATTTTTTTTAATACTATTTTATTTTTTTTAATTTTTCTATCTTCAAATTTAATTTCAGCTATGGCTATTACAAATATATCTGAAATTGATTTAGAAGAAGCAACTTCTAACACTTTAGAAAATACAACTAAAAAAATTTATTTAACCTTTGATGATGGAATTTCACCTCAGCTTACAAAACAATTTGTAGATATGCTAAATAAACATCAAGTAAAAGGAACATTCTTTTTAATAGGTAATACCCTTGCTGATAATCAAAAAGATTTAAATGACCTTGTTAAAGCAGGCCACGCAATAGGTGTTCATTCTTACACTCACGAGAGTAACCTTTTATATAGATCTAAAGATGCTTTTATAAAAGAAATGATTAAAACTAGAGAAGAAATTAAAAATTTAACAGGAATCACTACAAATTTACTTCGCTTTCCATTTGGAAGTAAAAACAATGTTTTTAAACTAGATGCTGATTTAGAAAAAAAATTACATGACTTAAACTTTAAAATTTTTGATTGGAATGTTGATACAAATGATGGAGTTTGTCCTAATAATTCTCCATATAAAATTTACAAAGCTTCTCTAAGTGATAAAAATGAGGTAATACTACTAATGCATTGTACGTCTCTTAATAAAAATTCTCTTATAGCTTTAGATGATATTATACCCCACTATAAAAACAAAAATTATTCTTTTGAAATTCTTACAGACCAAACACCTGAAATTTATAGCCTAAAAAATTCAAAAAAATAAGGAAATAGCTAAAAGCTATTTCCTTATTTAATAGTGAAAGAATTTTCTGTATCATCTTGGTCTTTTACTATATTCTCTTTTTTTAATTTTTTATCATATAATAAAGATGCCACTAATGCGGCTGATGCTAAAGCTAGTAAAGTTGCTTTACCTTTTTTTATTTTCATAACCCTCACCACCTAAATTATTATTTTAAAGATTTTTAACATTCCAATTTATATTATTAAAAATTTCTTTAATTTTTGCTTCACACATGTCAGGATGTATAGTTTGCTCATGAGCTATTGTAAGAACTGACATAGCTATAGCAAACTTTACAGTCTCCTGTGTTGACATATTATTTAAGTATCCATACCCCATACCAGATACAAATGAATCCCCTGCACCTGTAACATTTACAACTTCAACTTTTCCTGCTGATATTTTCCCACATTCTTTTCCATCATTATAAAATATACCTTCAGAGTCTAGACTTATAAATACCTTTTCTACTCCAAGTTCTCTGAATTGATTACTAGCATTTATTAAATCTTCATCATCTATGATTGGGAACCCAGCTAAGATTTCTGCCTCATGTCTATTAGGTTTTATTGTATGAAAATGCTTAATTAAATGTTTAACTCCTACAGCTTTTTCTGCTGATACTGGATCTAAAATAAATTTAGTATCAAAATTTTCTAAAAGATATTGCATTATTACAGGATTATCTGAATCTAATACTACATACTCTGCATTTTCTATAATTTCTCTCTTACTTTCAATGAACTCTGGGCTCATTTTATCTATATTTTTAACATCAACTACTGCTGATACCATTTCTCCATGTTCATCTAAAATAGCTAAATATGTAGGTGTTGAACCTTCTACTATCAATGAGTCTGACATATCATATCCATGATTTTCCCCATGTTCCATCATTGCTTTTCCATTAGCATCATCACCAAGTATTGATATAAACTTTACGTTAGATCCAACTCTTGCCATATTCTCAGCTATATTTCTACAAACTCCCCCAAATGACATTTTAACTTCACCTGGTGTTGAATTATAAGGTCTGTATTTAGATTTACTAAATCCAAATATATCTACTATTGATGCTCCAAAAACTAAAATATAGGGCTCTTTTCCTGTGTTCATTAAAATTCCTCCTAGTATTATCCCATTCTATTTAAATTGATTAACAGCTTCTACATATTCAAATCCAGCAGCAGTTAAACGTTCTTCTAATTCATTTTTATCTATGTTTAAATCCTCACATAAGTTATCTAGAGAAGTATAAAAATCTCTTAATTTCAAATTCATTATGCTAAGTAGCATAAATGGATCCATTGTTTTATAATTGCTTAAATCCATCACAAAAACTCCTTTAATAAAATTTCATATAACTTTACCATTATTATATACGACTTTTCACTGTTCTACAAACTAGTTTATAGAAGGTTTTTTTCTTTTTCTAAGTTTCATAATAATAAATCCTATAAATATGATTGTTTCAACAATAGGAACTGTTGCCCAAACACCTACAAGACCAAATAACTTAGATAATGATAATACAAGTACTATCATTAAAATAAGTCCTCTAAACATAGAAAATAAAAATGAAGCTTTATTTTTTTCCATAGCTTGTAAATAAGAAATACTAACTATATTGACACCCATAAGTATAAATGCTAAAAAGTATATTCTAAGCCCAGTTACTGTAATGTTAATTATTTCTCCTCTTTGACTAGTAAATACATCTATTATTTGCATTGGAAATACAATCCCTATAAAGCAAAAAATAATCCCAGATACTAGTGCTACTTTAAAAGTTGCTCTAAATAATTTTTGTACCCGTTCTTTTTTACCCGCTCCATGGTTAACACTTACTAAAGGTTGCATTCCCTGTGATATTCCATTAAATACTGCGAGGAAAATCAATGCTACATTCGCAATAATACCATATGCTGAAACACCTATATTACCGGCAATTCCAAGTATAACATTATTAAAAACAAGTATAACAAAACCAGCTGATAGTTCTGTCACAAAGCTTGGCATCCCATTAACAATAATTTTATAAGTATATCGAATATTTATTCCTTTTAAGTCAATATGTAGAGAATTACTAGGTTTAAAGAAATGTCTTAATAAAACTATTACTCCAACTGCTTGTGCTATAGTTGTTGCCATAGCTGCACCTCGCATCCCCATATTCAATGGGTATATGAAAATATAGTCTAATATTATATTTGTTAAATTTGTTATTATAATTGATAGCATTGACAATCTAGGTGCTTTATCACTTCTTATAAATACATTTAATACATTAGAAATAATAAATATCCAATTGAAATTAAGAATTATACTTACATACTCTTTTACATACGGAAATGTCTGTGAGCTAGCTCCTAAAGCATAGCAAATTTGATTCATAAATAAATACGATAAAATATTTATGCATATACAAGTCACTACTGCACCCACTAATGAGCTAGTAAATATAGAGTTAACTTTATGCATCTTTTTTTTACCCATAGCTATTGAAAGCGCTGTTGCGCCACCTACACCAAAAGTTAAAGCTATCGCATAATAAAAATTGAATAAAGGAACTGATATATTAAGTGATGCTAATCCTATTGCTCCAAGTCGTCTGCCTATAAACATAGTGTCAAAGAATATACAGACAGATAAACCAAGCATTCCACTTATAGAAGGAATCATATATTTTGCTAAAAGACTTCCTTCACTATCATTTAGCAAATCTAGTTTTCCACTCACATTATCTCCCTCGCCTTATCTCTAAAATTAATAGCTCTAATTTTATACTAAAAACTTTACTCCCTTTATCTGACCTTAAGCTTCTTGTATTTTTTGAATAACATTAGAATCTATTAACTCCGATTTTGAAAATCCCTTTTTAAAGTATCTTATTTGCTTATATTTAATTCCTGCCATTTCAAAATCTAGTATATCTATTCTATCTCCTTTATATATAACAGGATCTTTTTTTCCCTTTAAAAATATTTTAACTTCCACTACTCATCATCATCTCCAAATCGTCTAAATCTTTTTCTTCTCTTTATTCCTCTAGTTTTCCAGTATCTTCTGTATACAAGAAGAATAGCTATTATTATAGCAATTGATACAACTATATTTTGTTCATAAAATATATAACTTAGTATTGCGAGTATCACAGCTATTATACCTACTATAACATCTATTTTATTTATTTTAAAATCCAAAACGCTCTCCTTTAACAAAATAATTAATTTTTCTATTCCATTATGCCACTAAAATTGATATATTTAAACATAATGATAAATTTTTTTGGAGGTTACGTAATGACACTTAATATTGCACATCGTGGTTTTTCAGCATTATACCCTGAAAATACAATGCTAGCTTTTACTAAAGCTAAAGAAGAAGGATTCTGCGATGGTATTGAACTAGATGTTCAATTAACTAAAGATAATGTGCCTGTAATAATACACGATGAAAGTTTAGAAAGAACAACAGGCAAGCGAGGTCTTGTAAAAGACTTCTCACTAAAAGAACTTAGAACTTTAAATGCAGGAGAAAATGAAAAAATACCAACACTTGAAGAATATCTCGAGTTCGCTAAAGATAACAATATATATACAAATATCGAACTTAAAAATAGTATTCTTCCATATGAAGGACTAGAAGATACAACACTTGATTTAATATCAAAGCTAGGTCTTGAAAAAGATGTTATAATATCATCGTTTAATCATGAATCTATGATTAAAATTAAAGAATTTAATAAAAATATTAAAACAGGTTTACTTTATGATAGTATAATTTTTAATCCACATAAATATTGTCAAACTTGTGGTGCTGATGCAATGCATCCTAATTTTTACTCACTTTTAATTAGTAAAAAAAGTTTGAAAAACATGTTGAAAAATAATATAGAAGTTAATAGCTACACTATAAACAAAGAAAAACATATGAAATTTTTTGTAGAGGAAAAAATGTCAGCAATTATAACAAACCATCCTGACAAATTGCATGAAATAATAAAGTCATATAAATAATTTTTGCTATAAAGTATTATTTTTATGTATGCAAAAAAAGATACTCAATAAAAAAATGTTTTAAAATTTAAATTTCAAAACATTTTTATTGAATATCTTTTTTCATAAATTTACCTATTTATTTAAAATTCTAATTGTATATAATAATTTAAAATAATTTGTATAATTCCAACTTTTATGTATTTATATTAAAGATTCTTCTAGGAATGCTAAATCCCTATTAACTATAAATTTTCCATGATAACTATCTGGCTTTAATCCTCTCATAATTTTTAGAGCTTCTTCTATTGTATACCACTCTAATTCAACACCTTGCTTTTGCTCATTTTCACTAAGTGATATGTGTGTTTGTTCTCTAACAGTTCCTTTATAAGCATAAGAAATCTGCATAAGATTTGTATCATCTGAATATTCAATTATAAGCCCTAAAGTGCTTAATATATTCATTTTATAGCCTGTCTCTTCTTCAATTTCTCTAAGTGCTGCATTTTCTCTTGTCTCATCTTTCTCTAAGGCTCCACCAGGTAATTTATAATATCCCTCATTTCTTATATTCAAAAGAGCTATTTTTTCTTCATTATTAAATAATACAACCCTTGATGCTCTTCTTAAATTATATGCTCTATCCTTTTTTTTACTAACAAGTCCTATGTCCTTATTAAAAATTTCTTTTATTAACTTCATCGCTGCTCTCCTTACATATTTAAGTCATATTTATTATAACTGATTTGTTACTTTACTCCTATAGAAATTATATTAAATTTGTACATTTTTTGTATATTTTTTATAATATTTCTAGTAAATTTGTATAAATATTATATTTATAATTTTCTAATATAGCCTTTAATATCTTTTCATCCTCTATAATTGTGCTCTGTTCTATTATTTCATAGCTTATTCCACAAAATATAAGAGCAGATACAGGTATTACTTTAAAAGGTATGTCATTTCTGATTATAACAACAAGTCCAAATAAAATCAGACCATATATTGTAGCTCTTTCTTTACTTGCATATTTTTTTAACTTCTTTTTTAAAATTCTAGGTGATGGTAACTCTATAACAGCTATCATTTAACGCTCCTTAACTATTTATCAATTTATGTTTATGACATTTAGCTACTTAATATACCTCTTCACTAATCTATTAATTTTATTGTTTAAAAAATATGCTATTAAAAGCATTTATATTTCTATATTTATGTAAAATCCATCCATTATTTAAATGATAAAAAATACTTATATCAAACTATACAAATATGATATAAGCATCTATAAATTAACTATTAATAATATCTTTCACTATCTCTTTTAAGTTTTTTTACCTCTGATAGTTCAAGTCCAACTTTCTCTGCTATAACTTCTTCATCTAAAAGACTCAAAAGTTCAGTTGCTATTCTTATTTTTTCACCTCTAGCAACTTGATCTGCAGATTTCACAAGCTTTAATTCATTTACATGTTCCTCAATAGAACCTTCTTTATAACTTTCAAGGTATGAATGATATTCTCCTCCAACCTGATATCCTATTATAGAATCTAAATTAACATTATCAGCTGCTTTAAATATTGACTTATCAACATCTTTAAATTTAGTTTTAAATTCTGCTATCATTTCTTTTATTTCGGATCTCTTATTACCAATCTTTTTAGCTGCAACCATACACGCACAATTAAGCGGCCATATTCCTGCATTTTGAATAAAACTCTTTATGTAATTTTCTTCTATATAATACATTGGTCTTATAAGTTCTATACCATCAAAATTTGTAGCCTTAAGTTTTGGAAGCATAGTTTTAAAATTACCGCCATATAAAATATTAAGCATAGTTGTTTCTATTACATCATTAAAATGATGTCCTAATGCAAGTTTATTACATCCGAGTTCTTTTGCTTTCATATATAAAGAACCTCTTCGCATCCTTGCACACATATAACAAGGATAATCTTTAGCTATTTTATCAACTACCTCAAAAATTCCTGATTCATATATAGTAAGCGGTATATTTAAATACTCACAGTTATCTTCTAAAAGTTTTCTTATACTTTTATGATACCCAGGGTCCATTGCAATAAACTCTAGCTCAAAATTAACCTGACCATGTCTTTTTAATTCTTGGAATAGTTTTGCCATTATAAGAGAATCTTTTCCCCCTGATATTGCAACCCCTATTTTATCCCCTTCTTCTACTAAATTGTAATCTTTTATAGCTTTTACAAATTTAGTCCATACTTTTTTTCTGTATTTTTTTATAAGACTTCTCTCTATTTCATCAAGTGGCTTTCTCTCATTAAATGGAACAAGTATATCACATCCATTTCCTGCTAAATCGCTCATTAAAATCACCTCTAACTTTTTAAAAATCCAATTTTCATTATATACCATCCTTTCTTTTTTTAATAGATATAAATTTTGAACTAAAAATATTGCCTATTGTGTAATGTTAGCCTTTTATTTTGTAAAAACTGTGATATAATTAGTAAAAATAATATTGATTGGGGTGTTTTGTATGAAAGCTGTTATTACAGTTGTTGGCAAAGATAGAGTCGGCATAATTGCAGAAGTATCAAAAATTCTTTCAGAAAATAATGTTAATATATTAGATATTAGTCAAACTATCATGGATAATTATTTTACTATGATGATGATAACTAATTTTTCTGATTCATCTAAAGATTTTGGGGCTATGAAAAAAATCTTTAATGAATATTCTAAGACAGCAGCAGTTGATGTATCAATTCAACATGAAGATATATTCAACTCAATGCACAAAATTTAAGGAGGCCTATAAATGATAACTCAAAATGAAGTCATAGAAACTCTTGCTATGATAAAAGAACAAAATCTTGATGTTAGAACTACTACACTTGGTCTTTCACTTTTAGATTGTGCTAGTGATAATATAGATACTGTTTGTCAAAGAGTATATGATAAAATTACAAAAAGCGCTGAAAACTTAGTTAAAGTAGGCGAGGATATAGAAAGAGAATACGGAATTCCTATAATAAATAAAAGGATTTCTGTTACACCTATCTCTCTTGTTGCTGCTGCAACAGGTGCTAATAGCTATGTTCCAATAGCCAAAGCTATGGATAGAGCTGCTAAAGAAGTTGGGGTTAACTTCATAGGTGGTTTTTCAGCATTAGTTCACAAAGGCTTTACTAACAGTGATTTGACTCTTATTAATTCTATCCCTGAGGCATTAAAAGAAACAGATATCGTGTGTTCTTCTGTTAATGTTGGTTCTACTAGATATGGTATTAATATGGATGCTGTTAAACTTATGGGAGAAATCACAAAAAAAACTGCTAACATAACTCCTGATGGTTTTGGTTGTGCAAAACTAGTTATTTTCTGTAATGCAGTAGAAGATAATCCATTTATGGCTGGTGCGTTCCATGGAACCGGTGAGGCAGAAAAAATAATTAATGTTGGTGTAAGTGGTCCTGGTGTTGTAAAAAGAGCACTTGAGGATGTTAGAGGTCAAAACTTCCAAGCAGTTGCTGAAACTATAAAGAAAACTGCTTTTAAAATCACAAGAATTGGTCAACTAGTCGCTAATGAAGCTTCAAGAAGACTTGATATACCTTTTGGAATAGTTGACTTATCATTGGCACCAACACCTGCTGTTGGAGATTCTGTAGGAAGAGTTTTAGAAGAAATAGGACTTTCAAACTGTGGAACACACGGTACTACAGCTGCACTTGCTATGTTAAATGATGCAGTAAAAAAAGGTGGTCTTATGGCTTCATCATCAGTTGGGGGACTTAGTGGTGCTTTCATACCTGTGTCAGAAGATGAATGTATGATAGAGCAAGTCACTAATGGATTCCTAAATCTTGAAAAACTTGAAGCTATGACTTGTGTATGTTCTGTTGGTCTTGATATGATAGCACTACCAGGAACAACATCCGCTGCTACTATCTCTGGAATAATTGCAGATGAAGCAGCTATAGGAATGATCAATAATAAAACTACTGCCGTAAGACTTATACCTGTACCAGGTAAAGATGTCGGTGATATAGTTGAATTTGGAGGTCTTTTAGGAACTGCTCCTATAATGAGAACCTCTCCTGGAAACTGTGACTTATTTGTTGAAAGAGGCGGACGCATACCTGCACCACTTCATTCACTTAAAAACTAATAAAAAAATAAATACTTAAAGTTTTTATAAAAAATGCAGACTACTTTAAATTTTAAAGTAGTCTGCATTTATATATAATTTTATTTTATAACTACTATTTTAATATAGCTTAAACTTACTATTTATCAAAATTAATTTTAATCTTTATATCACTTCCATACGTTTTAACTTTTTGAAAGCTAAGAAGTATACTATTATTCCTACAACTGACACCGCAAAAAATTCTCCAACTCCCACTTGAACCATTGTTAAAATCATAGGAACGTTAAATAACTTATTTAACATATAACCTATTATTAGCCCATTAAATAATACTGGCCATAATGAAGCTACAAAAACTGACCAATTTGATTGTTTAAAAAGCTTTCCTGTATATGCAACACAAACTACACTTATAAACGTAGCAGGTACACCATATACAATATTCATTACAGCATCTGGTCCAAGTCCATTTGCTATAAAGCATCCAAGAGTAAGTCCCCATATATAAAAAGGATCTATAAATGCTAGAAGTACCATAACCTCTGATAACCTTGTTTGTATTGGTCCATAACTTATCGGCGCAAGCCATAATGTAAGTGCTGCATAAATAGCTGCTATAAGCGCTGAAACAACTATTTTCTTTGTTTTTGTGTTTTTCATTTTACTTTACTCCCCTTTTTTTATTTAATTATTTTATTTGAAATAATAACTAAAACTTTTCGCCTTCACAAAAAAAAAATCGTAATATAAAAATATTACGACAACAAAACAAATGAAATAAAAATCACTTCAACTAATAACTAGAAGTTTAAATTCGAGCTTACTCATTTATAGTTTATGCCGTAGTTTTTTTTACAGACAGGAGGCTTTCAAACTGTCTTTTTAATTATTATTTTACTAAAAATTCCAAAATAAATTATATTCATCTAATTCCCAAAAGTCAACTTATTTATTTTTTTCTTTTATATTTATAATATAAAACTTATTTATTTACTAAATATATCTTTAGTTATAATCGATGTATAAATATCTATAAACTAAATATCCTAGATAAACTTAAGTTTAACACCCTCTCTTTACTTCTACAAGAGAGTAATCTTTTAATTCTTTTCTATAAAATTTAAATATTACTCTATTAAATATCTGAATTCTAAATTTATATAACTAAAACATTATAGAAAAATAATAAAATATATATATTTTATTATTTTTATGATAATCAATACAATAGGATTTTCCCTTTAATTATGCTATAATAGTCAAATGAAATAAAAATTTTTAACTTTTTACGAAGTAGACACATTAACTTTTTAGTTAATTAATAAATGTAAGTTTGAAAGGAAGAAAAGAATGATTACAGTTACTAATGTAAGTTTAAGATTTGGTGAAAGAAAACTTTTTGAAGATGTTAACTTAAAGTTTACACCTGGAAATTGTTATGGAGTTATTGGTGCTAATGGTGCTGGTAAATCAACATTTCTAAAAATATTAGCAGGAGAAATAGAACCTAATACTGGAGATATATCTCTTGCACCTCACTCAAGAATGTCAGTTTTAAAACAGAACCATAATGAATTCAATGATGTTGAAGTTTTAAAAACTGTTATGATGGGTAATAAAAGACTATTTGAAGTAATGGAAGAAAAAGATGCTTTATATGCAAAACCTGATTTTTCAGATGAAGATGGTATCCGAGCTTCTGAACTTGAAGGTGAATTCGCTGAAATGGGCGGATGGGAAGCTGAATCAGATGCTTCATCATTATTACAAGGTTTAGGAATAGGAACTGAACTTCACTTCAAAAACGTAGGGGAATTAAAAGGTGATGAAAAAGTTAAAGTTCTTTTAGCACAAGCATTATTTGGTAAACCAGATGTTCTTATCCTTGACGAGCCTACTAACCACTTAGATTTAAAGGCTATTGAATGGCTTGAAAACTTCTTAGCAAGTTTTGATGGAACAGTTATAGTTGTATCTCACGATAGACACTTCCTTAACATGGTTTGTACTCAAATTTGTGATGTTGATTTTGGTAAAATAAAACTTTATGTAGGAAACTATGATTTCTGGTATGAGTCAAGTCAACTTGCTCTTCAAATGTCTAAAGACCAAAATAAGAAAAAAGAAGAGAAAATTAAAGAACTTCAAAACTTTATTGCTAGATTTAGTGCTAATGCTTCAAAATCTAAGCAAGCTACATCAAGAAAAAAACTTCTTGATAAAATTACTCTTGATGATATTCAACCATCAAGTAGAAGATACCCATTCGTTGGATTCAAACCTGAAAGAGAAGTTGGAAATGACGTACTTTCTGTTGAAGGATTAACAAAAACTATTGATGGCGTTAAAGTTTTAGACAATGTAAACTTTATTCTTGGTAGAGAAGATAAAGTAGCGTTCGTTGGAAACGAAATAGCTGTTACAACTTTATTTAGAATATTAGCTGGTGAACTAGAAGCTGATGCTGGAACATTCAAATGGGGAGTTACAACTTCAAGAGAATATTTCCCAAAAGACAACTCAGCATACTTCGATGATTGTGAATATTCACTAGTTGATTGGTTACGTCAATATTCAGAAGAAAAATCTGAAAGTTATTTAAGAGGATTCCTTGGAAGAATGTTATTCTCAGGAGAAGAAGCTCTTAAAAGTGCTAATGTATTATCAGGAGGAGAAAAAGTTAGATGTATGTTATCAAAAATGATGCTTAGCCCAGCTAACATATTAATCCTTGATCAACCTACTAACCACTTAGATCTTGAATCAATAACAGCACTTAATAATGGATTAATGGACTATAAGAGTATTCTATTATTCGCCTGTCACGATCACCAATTCGTAGAAACTATTGCTACTAGAAT
>JBOFRC010000128.1:0-10332 GCA_051650825.1 Sarcina sp.
AAAGATTAAAATAAAAATAATAATTATTTAAACTGATTTTAGAATTATTCTAAGGTCAGTTTTTTTGTTTATTAAAGATGGAATGGATTTTTATTGTAAGTTAAATTCATAAAAATAATTTATATTAATTTTTAGTATTAAAATTTGTAAACATTTAACAAGAATTGCTTCTAAAAAATTTCATTATTATTAAATAAATGTAAAATAAAGTAATTAAAAGTATATTTATGGTAAAATATGAGGAGAGCATTAGCTTGCATTAATTAAGGAGGGCTATATGTTTAAATATTTTTGTAAAAAGTTTTTAAGATTAATTTTTGTAATACTAGGAGTTACTATTTTAACTTTTAGTTTAATTTATTTTGTACCTGGTAATCCTGCTGAAATAATTTTAGGTCAAGCAGGTATAGAGCCAACAAAACAAGAAGTAATGTTATTAGAAGAGAAAATGGGGTTGAATGAACCTGTATATGTACAGTATAAAAATTGGATAACAAATACTTTAAAAGGTGATCTAGGAACCTCATATGTAAGTAGAGAAAATGTTATAGATGAATTAATTTATAGAGTGCCTAAAACAATAGAACTGACCTTGATAGCTTTTATTATTATGATAGTAGTATCATTTTCAGTAGGAATTTTTTGTGCATTATATAAAAATACTTTATTTGATTATTCAATAAAAATATTAAGTTTTTTAATTATGGCAATACCTAGTTTTTGGTTAGGGTTTATTTTAATTTATAAATTTTCATTAGATATGAAAATACTTCCTGTTGCGGGAAGTGGAACAGCTAGACATATTGTTTTACCAGCAGTTGTTTTAGCACTTCCTATGATAGGAAAATATGTTAGGTTAATTAGGATAAGCTTTCTAGAGGCTTTAGATGAAGAATATGTATATTCTTTAAGAGCTAAGGGGTTAAGAGAACAAATTATAGTTATAAATAATGTAATGAAAAATGCTCTTATTTCAATTATTCCTTCAATAGCTATAAGTATAGGTGGGCTAATAGGTGGATCAGTCATAGTAGAGAATATATTTGCTTGGCCAGGCCTTGGTAGTTATTTAGTTTCATCTATTATGAATAGAGATTTTCCTGTAGTTCAAGGATATGTACTTTTAATGGGAATTGTGTTTGTAATAATAAATTTTATTGCTGATTTATTTATACAATTATTAAATCCTAAGAAGAGTTATGAAAGGAGTAATAATATATGAAAAAAATGGGCTGGATAGGAGTTGGGCTTTTAGCTAGTATTTTTATTTTAGCTTTATTAGCACCAGTTTTGACAAAGTTTGATCCAAATGAAATTAATTTAGCAAATAGGTTTTTAGCTCCTTCTAAAATAAATTTATTAGGAACAGATAACTTAGGGCGTGATGTTTTTACAAGAGTTTTATATGGTGCTAGAATATCTATTTTTATTTCTTTTATTGTTTTATTAGTATCTGTAGTAATTGGTGTTAGTATAGGACTTATATGTGGATATTTAGGTGGATTTATTGATGAATTTTTTATGGGAATTGTTGATATAATTTTAGCATTTCCAGATATGATATTAATTCTAGCTATTGCTGGAATGCTAGGTGCAAGTATTTTAAATTCAATAATATGTATGTGTTTAGTTTCTTGGGTAGGATATGCTAGAACAACTAGAGCGATAGTTATATCAGTTAAAAGTAAAGAATTTATTAGAGCAGCTAAAGTTTGTGGTAGTTCTGATTTATATATATTGTTTAGACATATATTACCTAATATATTGAAACCTATAGTTGTTTTAGCTGCTAGTAGTATAGGATTTATAGTTCTTAGAATTTCAGCCTTATCTTTTTTAGGTTTAGGGATACAGCCTCCAACTGCTGAGTGGGGTGCGATGCTAAATGAAGGGAAGGGATATTTACAAAATGCCCCATGGATGATGATAGGACCAGGGATGTTTTTAACTTTATTTGTTGCAGGATGCAATTTGGTGGGTGATAGCTTTGTTGAAGAATAATAAAATATTAGAAATAAAAAATTTATGTATAAATTATAAGGTGAATAAACAAGTTGTAGAATGTTTAGATGATATAAGTTTCTCAATTAATAAAGGGGAAGTCTTAGGAATAGTAGGGGAAAGTGGTAGTGGAAAATCTACTCTAGCTAAAAGTATAATTCATATGCTTTCAAAAGATGCAATTATAAAATCTGGAAGTATAAAATTTGATAATAAAGAAATTTTAAAAATTAAGAAAAAAGATATTCAAAAATTTCAAGGGAATTTTATAGGATTTATTTTTCAGGATTCTATGAATTCCCTAAATCCTATAAGAAAAATAAAAAAACAGTTTATAGAAATTTTAAAAGAAAAAAAAAATCTATCTAGTGAATTAGCAGAAAATAGGGCCAAAGCTGCGCTGAGTGCTACTAATTTAACTAATGTACAAGAAGTGATGAATAAGTTTCCCTTTCAATTAAGTGGAGGGCAAAGACAAAGAATTGCTATAGCTATGGCATGTGCTTTAGAACCAGAGATTTTAATAGCAGATGAACCAACAACAGCTTTAGATGTAACTGTTCAGGCACAAATTTTACGAGAATTAAATAGTTTAAGAATTAAAAATAATACAAGTATTATTTTAGTATCTCATAATTTAGGCGTAATATCACAAATATGTGATACTATTGCAGTTATGTATAAGGGTAAGGTTATAGAATATGGAAAAGTAGAAGAAGTTTTAAAAAATCCAAAAAAAGATTACACTAAAGGATTAATAAATAGTATTCCTACATTAGATATAGACAAATCAAAAAGATTATATAGCATTAATGAAAGGATAAAATTATGAGTTTATTAGAGGTTAAGAATTTGACTAAGCATTATGGCAATAATTTCAAAGCATTAGATAAATTTAATTTATTGATAGAAGAAAATAAAGTTGTAGGATTAGTTGGAGAAAGTGGTTGTGGGAAAAGCACTTTGTCTAATTTAATAATGAAATTAGATACTTTTGATGAGGGCGAAATACTTTTTCAAGGACGTTCAATAAATGCGTTTAAGGGGCGAGATTTGAAAGCGTATAGAAAATCTGTGCAGATAGTGTTTCAAAATGTTCTAATGTCCTTAAATCCAAGAATGAAAATATTAGATATAGTTTCAGAGCCTTTAAAAAATTTTACTACTTTATCTAAAGATGAAATCAAAATTAAAGTAGAGAATATGTTAGAAAAGGTTGGTTTAAATAAAAATGATATTACAAAGTATCCAAGACAGTTTAGTGGAGGAGAGAGACAAAGAATATCAATAGCTAGAGCTATGATAATAAATCCTAAACTTTTAATTTTTGATGAAGCTACATCTAGTTTAGATGTATCTATTCAATCACAAATTTTAAATTTAATAAATGATTTAAAAAAAGAATATAAAACATCATATTTATTTATATCACATGATTTAGGAGTTATTAGGTATATAAGTGATATTACATATGTTATGTATAGGGGAAGTAACATTGAAATATTAGAAAGTGAAAAACTTTTAGAAGAATCAAAACATCCGTATACAAGATTATTGTTAGAATCGGTGCCTCTTCTTAATGAAAAAAATATTATGAAGACTAAGAGTGCGCATTGTTGTGAAGAAACTTCACATGAGGGGCGTTGCAAGTTTTTTTGTAGATGTAGTGATAAGAAAGATATTTGTAAAATTAATGAAGTGATATTAAAAGATATATCAGATAAGCATAAGATAGCTTGTCTTTTATAATAAATTAATTTATCTAAGGGGAGAATAAAATGTTAAAAAAGAAAATTTTAGTTTTAGTTACAGCACTTATAGTTTCAGCTGGAATGTTTATTAGTTGTGGGGAAAAAACTACAGATGTATCTGCTAATGTAGCACAAGAAATTGTTGTTGGAGATAATAAGGATTTAGGTGGATATGACCCAGCAAAAGAGATGTCAGACTTTGTAAGACCTTTAGTATATGATACTTTAGTTGCATTAGATCAAGACTTTAAAAAAGTGCCATCACTTGCACAGTCATGGACTATGAGTGAAGATGGAAAAGAGTGGACATTTAAACTTAGAGAAGGTGTTAAGTTTCATGATGGTGAAGCATGGAATGCTGAGGCTGCAAAATTTAATTTTGAAACAAGAATAAAAGCAGGTTCATCTGCTCTTTATAAAAAAATAGATAGTATTAAGGTAGAAGATGATTATACATTAAAGCTTATTATGAAAGCACCATCATTTACTTTAGCATCAGAACTAACAGCACCATTTACATCTTTTGTAAGTCCAAAGGGTTTTGATGGAGAAGGAAATGTTACTAAAGCAATAGGAACAGGAGCTTTTAAAGTTGATTCTTGGGAAAAAGATAATAATTTTATTTTAATAAAAAATAGTGAATATTACGGTGAAAAAGCTAATTTAGAAAAAGTTACTTTTAAAGTAATACCAGATTCAAACACAAGAGCTATGGCATTAGAAGCTGGCGAAATTGATGTTATGAGTGGAAGAGAAGCTCTAACAGCTGTAGAAAAATTGAAAAATAATCCAGATATAAATATAAATAAGAAAATGGGACAAACTTCTGAATTGATATTTATAAATAGAGAAAAGGGTGAGCTTTCAAATGAGAATATCAGAAAGGCTATAGTTCATTCAATAAATTTTGAAGAAATGGTACCAAGTATTTTAGGGGATATGGCAGAAGTTCCTCAAAATTTCTTTTCACCAGCGTTTGGAGATTTTGTTGATCAAAACTTAAAATTACCAAAGTTTGATATAAATAAAGCAAAAGATCTTTTAGAAAAAGAAGGTTATAAAGATACTGATGGAAATGGAATTGTAGATAAAAATGGAAAAGATTTAAAGTTTTCAATGTCCTTAGATGCAAAAAATGAAGAAGATAAAAATTTAAGTACAGTGATTCAAAGCGATTTAGCTAAAGCAGGGATTGGATTAGAAATTAAAACTGTAGATAAAGCAGCTTTAACTGAAGATTTATCTAATAAAAACTATGAGTTAATAATGGTGGGGCAATGGCATGTTCCTCATGATGATCCAAGTACCCATTATGTAGATGGATATTGGCATTCAAAATCTAAATACAATATTTTTTCTAGTGATGAACTTGATAAAAAAATAGATAGATTAGCAAATTCTTTAGACAATAATGAAAGAATAAATCTTCATAAAGAAATACAAAAAGAGATTTTAGATACGGCAACAGTAATACCTGTATTCCATAGAAATAACTTATTATTAAGCAATAAAAAAGTTGATAATTTAAGTGTATCAGTTGGAACATGGCAAATTTTTAAAGGCTTAGAAGAAGCTAAAATAAAATAAAATTTAGTGTAAATAATAATTTTTAATAACATAATATATGTTAAATAATTGTTAAAATGTTGATATATGGAAGAATTGAATATATACTAATATTGTAAATGATTAGAAATTTAAGTTTGCTTAATAAAGGAGAATTTTTTTATGGATAATTTAAAACACACACACGAAAATTGCACTTGTGGATGCGAAGCTCATAATCATGTAGCTGAAGTTTGTCACTGTGGTTGTGATGACCATAGTCATCATCATCATGATGAGAGTGATCATTCAAAAACTTGCCATTGCGGATGTGATGAGCACAAACACACACATTAATAAAAAACAACGCTCTCAAATATAATTTGAGAGCGTTATTTTTGTAAAATCTTGCATAATTAAGCTTTATATTTAGAGATGTAAAAAAGATAAGCTTACAATTGTTAGATTCTATTTACATAAACAGAAGGAGTCTGATTACTTATAAGAACTTTTTTATAAAGAATTTTTCTAACAGTCTTACAGTAAACAAATGCTAAGCTAAGAGCTATTAATATATAAATTATTCTAAAAAGAAGTTCGGATAAATTAATACCATTAAAGGAACTACCTATTTCAGTCATGCTTAATGCAAACATTAATCCCCCCATAGCTCTAGTCCTATATTTATTAGAAAAAATTAGAATATAGGCACCTATTGCCATAATACCCATTCGTACAGGATATAAAGGAACAAAAGTAACAACTATTAGTATTCTTAATATGCCTAAATTTGAACCAATTAATGTATGTTTATCAAGATATATACCTTCTTGACTATAAGGATTTAAAAAGGCTAAACCGCCAAATAAAATCCAGTTTCCAAATCGTAGTTTAAAGTAAGTTATCACAAAATACAAAATAGCAATAATAACACCAATTTCAACAGCAAATAATACTAATGAAGTAGAATTATTGAAAGTAAATCTATTTATAGATAACCCAAAGTCCTTTTTATGTCTAAATTTTTTTATAATAAATTTAGATATTATAGATAACCCAAAAATAACTATTAAATATTTATAATCATGTACAAAAGTATTAGCACTTACTTTAAAAACAAGGTTTATTAAGTATGTAAAGAGCACTAAAAAATAAATAGGGGTTTTAAAATTATTTATACTTATATAAAGTAATATTGGTACCCAAATTAAATTTATTGCTATACTTAAGAAAATATTGATACTTGCAAAATAGGCAAGTATTATCGAAAAACTAAGTAAGAAGGCTAAGGCTAATATTTTTTTGTAAGCTTCTTGCTCAAAGCTCGTTAATAAAACTATTGCAACTATTAATAAAATAGTTATCGGCAACGTTTTCTCTATATTATGGAATCCTAACATAGATATATAAATAAAAATTGCTATAATAGTAAACGCAATTATAGAATTTATAATATTTTTCTTTATCATTAAAAATCTCCTTTTTCTTTATATTTTAGTATGAAAATAAAGGGACTAAAATTTTTTTATGATTAAATGTTACTTATATTGAGCTTATTATTTGCAGGGGATAAGCTCAATATAAGTTTTTTTAGTAGTTAGTTTAAGTGTAGGATGAATCTTAATTGAGATTCATTATCCATTACTATTATACAACTATATTAAATATTAATAAAGAATTATTATCAAATAAATATTAATATATATAACTAAAAAAAGGATTGCATCATATTTAGAAAATTATTTCTAAATATGATGCAATCCTATGGAATTTCTACGTATGTAAAAATTTTTGTAATGAACTTATTTGTAAAAACTTTTGTAAGGTACTAAATATATGTTTTTTCTTTTCTTCTAGTACAAGTTTTTTTATTTCATTTTTTGCTTTTAAATATCCACCAGACGCTCGTAAAGTTAGCCCTATTTTTCTTGCATTTTCATGATAGTCTTCATAATTTAAGCAAAGATTAGAGAAAGTTTCTCTTATTTTACTAGCTGTAATTTGGTGGTTATGAAGTTTTATTCCAGCACCAAGTTTTTCTACTCGTTTAGCTACTAAGAACTGGTCTCCAAATTGGGGAACTACAACTAGTGGGATATCATTTAATAAACCTTCGCTAGTGCTATTCATTCCACCATGAGTAACAAAGATATCTACTCTTTTTAATAGTTCTAATTGTGGCACATAGTTATAAACTCTAAAATTCTTTGGAATTTTTCCAAGTGTTGAAATATCGGTATCTTTTCCTACAGACATTATAATAAGAAGATCATCCATATTCTCAAAAGCCTTAAGGCTTTCTAAATAAAAATTATTATTTTTATTAGCTACTGTTCCAAGTGAAATATATACAAGTTTACGTCCATTTAAATCTTCAAGGTCAAATTTAATATTATCATTCCTGTTAGCTAAAGAAGGACCTATAAATTTATACTTATCATTAAAATCTCTAAATCTAGGCTGAAAATAACTAGATGTAAAGACAATATTCATATCAGCATTATTAAACAACAATGATTTTGCAAAACTTTTTTTAAAGTTAATATTGTAATTATATTTTAGATTTTTAATTCTTGCTTTTACTTCTGTATCCCTTGATTTTGAAAGCATTTTAAGATTAGACATTGTTAAATCAAAAAGCAATCTTCTTGAAAATGCAAATGTAGTGATAGATCTTACTGAGTAAGGTATATTAAGTAATTTTTTTATTCTATCACCTATATTTATCATAGAATCATAGATTATATAATCATATGATTCATCTTTAGTTTCCCAAAGAGTTTTAACAAGACCATTACAAACACTAGTTAAATGATCATATGAACTTATATGACCATTATTTAAAGCATCATCAGGTCCTATTGCTTCATATGATATAAATTTTGCACCAGTTAACTCTATTTTATGTCTAAATTCTTCCGTACAATAATAGCTTATCTGATCACCACTTTTTATAAGCTCCTTTACGACCCCTATTGTTGGATTAACATCGCCATGCCCTGGAAATCCTAAGAATAAACCTTTTGCCATAAGTAGTACCATCCTTTAAATTAAATTTTCTTTAGTTGTTTTTTTTTATTCTTTTCCTAATAAAAATTATGCCAACGACAATAACTATAATAATAATAGTAGTTATTAATATAGGAAGTTCATTATTAGATAAATAATTAATATAGCTTCTATAATCTTTAAATTTATCCCCAAGATAATAGCCTGCAAAAAAGAATAATGCATTCCAAGAAACAATTCCTATTGATGAATAAATAGTAAAAGGAATAACTGGAATTTTCTCTATTCCAGCAACTAGTGAAACATAGACTCTAGCAAAAGGAATAAACCTTGAGACAAGAGATACTATAGTTCCATTTTTTTTAAACCATGTATTAAGATTATTTAATTTCTCTTCATTTTTATAAAGTTTTTTACGAATTAATCTGTTTGCCCAATCATTAAAATAAAAGCCAACACCGTACATACCTAAAGTTGCGACTATACTTCCTACATTTAATATAATGAAAGATAATATAACATTTAGATTTGCACTTTTAGTCATAAAACCAGCAATAGGAATTAAAACCTCGCCAGATACAGGGATTCCTACGAACTCTAGAGCACCTGCTATAAAAATTCCAGGGTATCCTAAAATATTGATTAAATATATTGAAAAATCCATTATTTTATCAACTATAGCTCCCATATAACACCCCTTATAATTAAAATTCTATCTGATAGCTAGTCTTTCTAATATTCCTAACTTCTGTGAGTAAGAGACAAAGAAACACAAGCTTTTAGATACACACAGTGTATAATTTAGGAACTAAATCACAAATTTATCTAAATTCCAGTATTTTATATAAATAGTAAGGCAATAAACACAGGACTTTTAGATAAGATAATACTAATATTTAGATAAAGTTAAAACTTAATCTAAACAAAGTTACGGTTCATGTATTAATTATAAGAAGATTTCAATAAGTATCTTCAATAGCTTTATACATAAAAATGTAAAAAATCTGTGAATTAATTTAATTATATTAACAAAGTATTTATATGTAAATATTAAATTTCTAGTTTCAGGCTCTGATTATTAGATAAATTAAATATAGTATTTGTGATATATTGATACTTTATTAGTAATAATTAAATTTAATTATTATCTTATTAGGTTAAGTTATATAATCAATAGGAAATAACTATATTTCGCTGATTACAAAACAAAGAATAAAAGATTTTGAGAAATTAAAAAATTATCCCTAAATTTAGAAAAATAGGGATAATTTTTTGATTTTAAGATGTTATTTATGAATTAAATAATCAATTTCATATTGATTTTTTAAATAATCAACACAAATGTTTCCTATTTGTCTGCCAAGTTTTAATCCAGCTGTAAGATCAGATCTAAAATGGATAGCAGCATATAATCTTGAAATAGAAGCTTCTTCAGCAAGTCTATGAAGTTCATTTGCCTCTTTTGGGAAGAAGAAAGATAAAACAGTTTCTATAGCCCCTGAAACAACTGAATGCCCAGAGGGATAGCTAGGGAATATAGGGGTAGGAAGAACTGTCTTTAGATCTTTATCTAATTGGCAAGGTCTAGCACAGTCCCAATGATATTTAAACATCCAAGTTATAATAAAAGCATCATTAATAGCTCCTTGTAAACATTCTAAAATCCTAGCAGATTTAGGCGGAGTTACTTTATATTTGGCTATTAATTCTAAGGCTATTGGCAACCATTGCTGAACAGGTACACCATTACCCCAAAATTTAGCAATACTTTCTTGTTCAGGAGTAAGGGTTGACTGAACTTTTTTTACTTCTTCTAAATCAGCATAAAAATTGATAGTTTTAGGAGCAGCTATATCAAAAAATATTGTTTTGCCTTTTAAAGTATAAAAATATCCAGTACAATCTCTTCTCATAAAATGAAGTGGCCAAGAGCCAGCTGTTTTATCTATACCATTAGGGAGTTCTGTCATTCCTGGGTAAGGAATTTTAGACCAATGCAAAGGTTCATTTTGATTATTATGACAAG
>JBOFRC010000129.1:0-1336 GCA_051650825.1 Sarcina sp.
AAGAAACTAATGATAAGGATGCTAAGTTAGGAATTTTCTGTACAATGCCTGCAATAAGAGACTATAAGTGGAATTTTGTAACTGAATTTATTGCAACATTTATGCTTATGTTTGGTATTATGGGCATTGGTGCTTCTAAAATGGTAGCTGGTATCTCACCTATTGCTATCGGATTTTTAATTTGGGTTCTTGGACTTTCTTTAGGCGGTCCTACTGGATATGCTATGAATCCAGCTAGAGATTTTGGTCCAAGACTTGCACATTTTTTACTTCCTATAAAAAATAAACGTGATTCAGATTGGAGTTATGCTTGGATTCCTATAATTGCTCCAATATTAGGAGGAATTGCAGGTACTGTTTTATATACTCTCTTATTTAAATAATAACTACATTCTCTCTATATTTTGAAATAAGTATATAAAAAAATTCAGGTTATTGCTTTTACTCCTTGAAATCATTTACATCAAATGTTATAATCTAACTGTAATAATTTGTATATAATTTATTACTTGTGTTACAGAGTTTTTAGAGAGTTAAACACAAGAAGCTTGCTGTCTTCTTTTGTACTAACTCTCTTTTTTCTTTTTAATACCTATGTTTATAAAGGGGAGGGGTTTTATAATGGAAAAATTTTTAGCAGAAATGGTCGGTACTATGATTTTAATTCTTTTTGGAGGTGGCGTTGTAGCCAACGTTGTTTTAAACAAAACTAAAGGAAATAATTCTGGTCACATTGTAATTGCTACTGGATGGGCTCTTGCAGTTGCAATTCCTGTTTATATCTTTGCTGATGTAAGTAATGCACAATTTAATCCAGCTGTAACTTTATCTTTAGCTGTAATAGGTGATATGCCTTGGGCTGATGTTCCTATGTATATAATTGCTCAACTTATAGGTGCATTTTTAGGTGCAATTCTTGTATACTTAACTTATTACAAACATTTTGAGGCAACAGATAATAAAGATGCTAAATTAGGAACTTTTTGTACAATGCCAGCTATTAGAGATTATAAATGGAATTTTATAACTGAGTTTATAGCAACTTTTATTTTAATGTTTGGAATTTTAGGACTTGGAAGTAGCAATATGGTTGATGGGATTTCACCAATTGCTGTTGGACTATTAATTTGGGTAATTGGTCTTTCTTTAGGTGGTCCTACTGGTTATGCTATTAACCCAGCTAGAGATCTAGGTCCAAGACTTGCTCACTTTATTCTTCCTATAAAAAATAAACGTGATTCTGATTGGGGATATGCTTGGATTCCAATAGTTGCTCCAATATTAGGTGGGATTACAGGATCTATTGTATTTACTATTATATGTAGATAAAACTTTA
>JBOFRC010000130.1:0-16506 GCA_051650825.1 Sarcina sp.
TATGGAGAGAGATGAACAAGCCAGTACTCTTTACAGCACTGTTAATAACTTGTTTTGGAATATTCAATATATATCTTGCTACGTATAATCAATGGGGATTTACATATGCCTTAAAACAAGGAGCGTTCTTCATTGTTTCACTTATAGTATTATATATTATGCTGATTTGGGATTACTCAGTTATATATGATTATGTTGAAATATTCTATTGGTTTTCTATATTCCTGTTATTTATAACAAGATTTATAGGAACAGTTGTTAATGGAGCTAGAGGTTGGATTGAACTTGGACCTATTAGTGTACAGCCATCGGAAATTGCGAAGATTGCTATGATTATGATGATCGGAAAGCAGCTTCAAAAAACTGATGGAAATATAAATAATATCAAAAACTTCATAAAATGTACTATTTATGCGGCTATACCAATGGCATTAATCATTGTTCAGCCAGACATGGGTATGACACTAGTTTGTTTCTTTATGGTTCTTGGGATCTATTATTGTACAGGACTTAACATAAAAGTTATTTTAAGTGGATTTGCCGTTATGGCAATAACTGTTGCACTTGTTTGGAACTCAGGTTTCATTAAGGCTTATCAAAAAGATAGACTTGTTGGGTTTATGCACCCAGAGAGAGATGAGCTTGGTATTAACCTTCAACTTAACCAATCAATGATTGGTATAGGTTCCGGTGGATTCTTTGGAGTTGGACCAGAGCTTAATGTTAAAGGTGGAGGATATGCTGCTGAATTCGTTCCAGAAAGACAAACAGACTTTATATTCACCGTTGTGGGTGAACACTGGGGTACAGTAGGAGCAATAGTCCTATTAGTAATGTACTTCATATTAATATCCGGGATTATAGACACAGCAAGAAAGTCCAAAGATGTATTTGGGCGGGTAATCTGTATAGGAATAGCCTCCTACTTCATATTTGCTATATTACAAAATATAGGTATGACCATAGGACTTATGCCAATTACAGGGATAACATTACCGATGGTAAGTTATGGAGGAAGTTCACTTCTTACAACACTTATGACTCTTGGTCTTGTCCTTAACATAAGTATGAGAAAAAATAGATTGAATTTCTAATTGATAAGAATGTCTTTTAAGACATTCTTTTTTCTTTACATAAAAGTTCTATTATAAGCATGATTCTAATATATATTAATGAAAAATATAATAAAATATATAAACGGGTGATGGTGAAATGGGGAAATATGATGATGCTTATAAAAGCTATTATAATAGAATAAACAATAAAAATAATAAAATACCAGAAAAAAAAGTAGCGTTAAATATAGAAATGGAAGAAGAATTTTTAATTAGAAAATCTAAAAATAGAAAAGGAAATTTTGATAATTATATTAATATAATAGTTATGACGACAGTCATCCCAGTTGTTATGTTTACAGGAATTGTAGGGATGAAATATTTGCTAGGTGAAGTAGGAAAACAGATTTATAATCATGTGAAAAGGGCAGTTTCAACTGATTTATTATATAAAAAGTATGTTTTGAATTTTATAGATACATTTGACATGGACACTTTACTAAAAAAAGAAACTTTAAGTGATCTTGGTGTTGAAATGCCAAAGCTTAAAGCGGATGAAATAGCAACTGATGTTAGCAATACTAATAGTGACATAGATAAAGAGATTGAAAGTTTTAATTTAGATGATAATAGTATAAATTTTGCTAAAAGTGATGCGCGATATAAAGATGTATTAAAAAGCTTAAATGGGAATAAGATAAAAGCTAAAAGTGAGGAAGGTATAGTGCTCTCTTGTAGTTATAAAATTATAGTAAGTCATATTGGTGGAGTTATAGAAAATATAGGAGAAAATGCAGGGGGGCACTATATTTCTATAAAATATGATAATGGTATTATAAGTAATTATTATAACTTACCAGAAATTAATTTTAAAAAAGGTTCGAGCATAAAAAAAGGAGATAAAATAGCTGATATTAAAGAGGAAAGAGATATAATATTTAAAATAAAGCAAGATGATAAATTTGTTCATCCAAGGATGTATTTAGATTTTTTAGAATAAGTTGGGGTGGTATTTATAAAATTTAGCAAATGGATTATACCACAGTTTTTATTATTTTTTTTATTAGATTTAGAAGGGAAGCTTATTATAGCATTTATTTCTATAATATTACATGAGTTTTGTCATTTTTTTATAGCGAAAAAACTAGGGAGTCACATGGTCAATTTTAAGGTTCATCCATTAGGTGCAACTTTAGAAATTGATGATTATGAGGGACTTGAAATAAATGATGAAATATTTATTTGTTTAGCAGGACCTGTATTTAATATAGTTGTAGCAGGAATTTCTATGGTGCTTTTTCTGGTTTTTTCTGATATGTTTTTTAAAAATATATTTGAAGTGAATATAGTATTAGGTATGATGAATTTATTACCAGCACATCCTTTAGATGGTGCAAAAATAGTAAGGGCTATATTAAGTAAACGTATGATGTATAAATACGCTCATAAAATAGTAATGTATTTAAGTTTTTTTGTAGGAATTTCTATTTCTATTTTAGGTCTTTTATTAATTAAACAAAACTTTATGAATATTAATTTGATAGTAATAGGAGCTTTTATTATTTACACTACTTATAGTGCATCAGAGAGAACTATGTATGTTGTACTAGATCAAATAGTTAAAAAAAATAAAAGATTTGTGGATGTAAAATATATAGAGAATAGAGATATATCAGTATATTATAAAGAGGATTTATTGAAGTTATTGAGTATGATAGAGAGAAATAAATTTAATACTTTTTATGTTCTAAATGAGAAAATGGAATTTTTGTATGAACTAAGAGAAGATGAGGTTGTAGAAGTGCTTAAAATTAAAGGAAATATGACTTTAGAAGATTATTATGATAAGTACATGTCTTAAATCTTCTTACTTTGTTGGTTTGAAAATATTTTTATGTTAGAATAAAATGAATTATAAAAGAAGTATATGTTATGATACTTCTTTTTTCTTTTAAATTAATTCGTTGTTGGAGGAATTAAATGGTTAGAATAACAGATGATATTTTATGTAAAGTAGAGAAACCATCAAGATATATAGGTGGAGAACTAAATGAAGTAATTAAGGATAAAGAAAATATTGATATTCGTTATGCTTTTTGTTTTCCAGATGTGTATGAAGTAGGGATGTCACATCTTGGATCAAGAATTTTATATCATACATTAAATGAAAGAACTGATACATACTGCGAAAGAGTGTATGCACCTTGGCCAGATATGGAAAAAAAATTACGAGAAAATAAGATACCTTTATATGCAATTGAAAGTAAAGATCCTCTTAGTGAATTTAAATTTTTAGGATTTACTTTACAATATGAGATGAGTTATACAAATATTTTAAACATGTTAGATATGGGAGGTATACCTATAAGAGCATCAGAAAGAAAAAATGATGATGCTATTGTTATGGGTGGCGGACCTTGTGCTTATAATCCAGAACCAATATATGATATATTTGATATTATACAGCTTGGAGAAGGCGAAGAAGCAATAAATGATCTTTTAGATATTTATATGGATATGAAAGATAGTTTTAATAGGGAAGATTATCTACGAAGAGCATCTAAAGTACAGGGAATTTACGTTCCATCACTTTATGATGTATCATACAATGACGATGGTACAATAAAAAAGTTTAAACCTAAATATGATGATGTTCCGAGTACAGTGAAAAAAAGAATAGTTACAGATTTAGATAAGGCACCGTTTCCAGAGAAATTAGTAGTTCCTTATAGTGAAATTGTCCATGATAGAGTAGTTTTAGAATTATTTAGAGGATGTACTAACGGATGTAGATTCTGCCAAGCAGGGATGATTTATAGACCGGTTAGGGAAAAAACAAGAGCAACTCTTTTAGAACAAGCAAGAAAAATGTTGAAAACTACAGGATATAATGATATATCATTAGTGTCTTTAAGTACCTGTGATTATTCTGATATTCAGGGTCTTGTAGCTGATCTTGTAGCTGAACATGAAGGTTCGAAGACTAGTATAGGATTACCATCTATAAGAGTTGATGCTTTTTCTGTAGATTTATTAAAAGAGATACAAAAGGTAAAAAGAACAGGTCTTACATTTGCTCCAGAAGCAGGATCTCAGAGGATGAGAGATGTTATAAATAAAGGACTTACAGAAGAAAAAATATTAGAGGCAGCAAGAAATGCGTTTACTTATGGTTGGAGTACGATTAAGTTATACTTTATATTAGGGGTGCCTTATGAAAACATAGAGGATGCCGCTGCTATAGGGGAACTTGCTGAAAAAATAGCTATGCAGTATTATACTTTAGATAAGTCTATAAAACGAAAAGGGCTTAAAATAAATGTTAGTACATCCATACTTGTTCCAAAAGCATTTACACCATTTCAATGGGCACCCATGGAAAAAAAAGAGATGGTATTTGAAAAAATAAGAGCTGTTAAAGCTGCTATAAAGACGAGGGGAATAAGTTATAGCTATCATGAACAAAGAACTTCACTAATGGAAGCATTATTTGCTAGAGGAGATAGAAAAGTATGTGATGTTCTTATTAAAGCTTATGAAAAAGGTGCTAAATTTGATGGATGGAACGAATATTTCAATTATAAAATTTGGATGGAAGCTATAGAGGAATGTGGAATAGATATAGATTTTTATGTGTTTAGAGAAAGAGATTATGAAGAAATACTTCCGTGGGACTTTATAGATATAGGAGTTAATAGAAGTTATTTAGTTAAAGAAAATGAAAAAGCTAAAACAGCTAGTCTTACAAAGAATTGTAGAGAAGGTTGTACTGGCTGCGGTATAAATGTTAACTTTAAAGAAGGGAAGTGTTTTGAGGGTGCGATATTTAATTAAATTTACAAAGGGTGCAGATATTAAATTTTTATCACATCTTGATTTGCTAAGGACTATACAAAAAGTAGCAAAAAGAGCAGGACTTCCTGTTGAATACTCAGATGGATTCAATCCGCATATGCAATTTGTAATAGCATTGCCTTTATCTGTTGGTGTTTATTCTAGGGGGGATTATGCTGATTTATATTTACATGAAGATTTAGAATGTGAAGAGGTAAAGAAAAGACTTAATGAAGCTTCTCTAAGAGATATTAAATTTTTAGAAGTATCAAGAAGTCCTGTAATAATGAATATTAGAAGATTACCTCAAGCAATGGCTTTACTTGATGCTGCCACTTATGAAATACAAATAAGATATGATGATACGACACATCTTCTAGAAGATATGAAAGTATTAGAAGAAAAAGAAGAATATAATACTATGAAAAAAACGAAAAGAAGTGAAAAACTTACTAATATAAAGCCTCTTATAAAAGAGTTTTCATATGAGATAGGCGAGGGGAAGTTGGTGATAAAAACTCTGATTCCTTGTGGAAGTAGAGAAACTTTGTCACCATCACTTTTAGCAGAATATATAAGAGAGAATACAAGAGGTGCTATAAAAGATGCTTTTATAGATATACAAAGAATAGAAATGTTTGGCTATAAAAATGATATATTAGTACCATTATATAAGTATATAGAGGATTAGAAGGCGATAAAAATGAGAGAAATATTTATTGAACGACGAGAAAAAATATTGAGAGTTGCAATTAAAGATAATAATGATTTATCTGAATTTTATATAGAAGAAGATAGTAAAAGACCTATAACGGGTGAGTTATATAAGGGAATAGTTAGAAGAATAGTACCATCAATAAATGGTATATTTATTGATATTGGGTATGAAAAAGATGTCTATATGCCATTTGAAACAGGATATGAAAAATTAAAAGTTGGTAGTGAACTAATTGTTGAAGTAATCAAAGAAGAAATTGCAAAAAAAGCTGCAAGAGTAAGTTCAAGATATTGTATAGTTGGAAGATATATGGTCTTAGAAACTAGACATAAAAATTTAGTTTTTTCAAAAAAAATTAATAATAGAGGCTTTGAAAAAGAGTTGAAATCTATATTGAAAAAACCTGAAGATGTTGGTATAACAATTAGGACTGGCGCGGCAGATGCAAGTTTATATGAGATACAAAAAGAAATGACTGAGTTATATGGTGTCTATGAAGATATTAAAAGAAAATGCAAATATGAATTAAAACCTATGAAGGTATATGATAATAAAAGTTTAATTAATAGAATCGTTAAAGATTTTATAAATGAAGAAACTAAAAGTATAAAAGTTGATAGTGAAAGTGACTTAGAATACTTACGTGGATTACTAAAAGAAACTAATATTAAACTTGAGCTTCATAAAGATGTAGTAACTTTATTTGCTTGCTATAATATAGAAAAAGCTGTTTTGAGTCTTAGAAATAGTAGAGTTAATTTAAAATGCGGTGGTAATATTGTTATAGAAAAAACTGAAGCGATGTATACAATAGATGTAAATACTGCTCATAATAATAAAGGTAGTAATGACAATACGCCAGCAGATATAACTAATATAGAAGCGGCAAAAGAAATAGCAAAACAAATAAAACTTAGAAATATAAGTGGAATTATAGTTATAGATTTTATAGAAAGCTTTAATGAACTTGCAAAAGAAAAAGTTTTAAATATTTTAAGTACAGAATTAAAAAAAGATAAACAAAAAGCGAAAGTATATGATTTTACTGAATTAGGATTAGTTCAAATAGCTAGAGCTAGAAGAGGAAAAAGTGTATATGAATTTTTAGAAGAAGATTGCTATAGATGTAATGGAACTGGAAAAGTTCTAAAGCTATCATATATATATCTTCTATTAAAAAATGAAATATTAAGATGGACTAAGGAAAATAACATAAAAGATTTTCATATTAATTTAAATAAGATTTATAAAGCTAATGTAGAGGGAAATCTGTTTGGATTTTTAACTGAAATAGGTGGTTTAAATTTAAATATTTATTTAACTTTTGAAGAGACAGAAGACTTTTATAAAGTTGAGCCATTAATCTTTAAAAATCAAATAGAAAATGTGAAAAGTTTTCTTGTAACTAATATTGAAAAATATTAGATTTGACTTTACATTCGCTATTATCTATGATAGAATTGCTTTTGTAAACCGCTCACGACTAGGTTTTTTTTTATGAAAACAAAGGTTTTCTTTGTACCTTAAGTGGCGAGTCCGTTATGAGGAGGTGTTATAATGTACGCAGTAGTTACTACAGGAGGAAAGCAATACAGAGTTCAAGAAGGAGACGTATTATTCGTTGAGAAACTTGAAGCTGATGTTGATTCAACAGTTGAATTAACAGAAGTTCTTGCTGTTGCTAAAGATGGTGAAATCAAAGTTGGTACACCAGTAGTTGAAGGTGCTAAAGTTGTTGCTAAAGTATTAGCTCAAGGTAAAGCTAAGAAGGTAGTTGTATTCAAATACAAACCTAAAAAAGACTATAGAAGAAAAAATGGTCACAGACAACCTTACACAAAATTAGTAATTGAAAAGATCGAAGCTTAATTATGATTAAGATTAGAATTGAAACAGATGAAAATAATATAATGGCAGTCACTATTAAAAATCATGCACTCCGTGAAAGAGAGATGATTTTAGCAGGAGAGGCATATGACATGATCTGTAATTCAGTATCAGTATTGTCTCAAAGTGCTATAATTGGTTTAGATGAGGTGTTAAAACTTAATGTAAACTATGAAGTTAGTGATGGATATTTAAAAATCGACCTTGCTGGATTCAGTAATGATGAAATCTTGGAAGCGCAAGTTATATTAAAGACATTAGAAAAAAGCTTAGAAAGTGTAATTCTAAGTATTGAGCAAAGTTTTGGATATAAAAAACGTTGTGAATATATAGATTATAAAAAAGAGGAGGTGTAACAAAATGTTAATCATGAACCTTCAATTATTCGCTCACAAAAAAGGGATGGGTAGTACAAAGAACGGAAGAGACTCTGAGTCAAAAAGACTTGGTGTTAAATGCGCAGACGGACAATTCGTTTTAGCTGGAAACATCTTAGTTAGACAAAGAGGAACAAAAATCCACCCAGGTAATAACGTAGGTAAAGGTGGCGACGATACTTTATTCACTAAAGTAGACGGAGTTGTTAAATACGAAAGACTTGGAAGAGATAAGAAAAAAGTTTCAGTTTACCCTGTAAATATAGAGATAGCTGAATAATTTTTATTCTTAAAATAAAAAGCACCCTAGGACTAGGGTGCTTTTTTAGAATTTTATTATAAATTAAACATAAATAGGGTTTAAAACATATATCTAGGAAATAATACATAGTAAAGGTTAGAAGTTAATCTAATGAGTAAAGCTAAATATTTGTTTTGACTTAAAGAAAGAGAGGGTGAGTACATGTTTATAGATAAGGCTAAGATAATGGTTAGATCAGGAAATGGTGGAAATGGTGCTATTTCATTTAGAAGAGAAAAATACGTACCACTTGGAGGCCCAGATGGTGGAGATGGCGGAGATGGCGGAGATGTCATCATAAGAGTAAATCCACAAATTACTACGCTTTTAGACTTTAAATATAAGAAAAAGTTTATAGCAGAGGATGGTCACAGTGGTTCTGGTTCAAAGTGTTATGGTAGAGCTGGAAAAGATTTAATAATAGAAGTTCCTATGGGAACAATAATCAGAGAAACTGAATCAAATAAAATAGTTACAGACCTTGCACATGCTGGGGATGAAATAGTTATTTGTAAAGGTGGTAGAGGTGGTAGAGGAAATGTTAAATTCTGTACGCCAACAAGACAGGCACCTAGTTTTTCAGAGCCTGGAATGCCAAATGAAGAAATGAACATAAGTTTAGAACTTAAACTTTTAGCTGATGTAGGATTATTAGGTTTCCCTAATGTTGGTAAATCTACATTATTATCAGTTGTGACAAAAGCTAAGCCAAAAATAGCAAATTATCATTTTACAACTCTTAAACCAAATCTTGGTGTTGTAGCTGGTAAAGGTACTAAGGCATTTGTAATGGCTGATATCCCAGGTATTATAGAAGGTGCTTCTGAGGGTGTAGGACTTGGTTTTGAGTTCTTAAGACATATAGAAAGAACAAGACTTTTAGTTCATATAGTTGATATTTCAGGAATTGAAGGAAGAGATCCTTTAGAAGATTTTAAGAAAATTAATGATGAACTTAGAAATTATAGTGTAAAACTATGGGATAGACCTCAAATCGTTGTAGCTAATAAAGCTGATATGTTATTTGATGATGAAGTTTATATTAATTTTGAAAAAGAAGTTAAAGCGATGGGGTTTGAAAAAGTATTTAAAATGTCAGCTGCAACATCTCAAGGTGTTGACGAAGTGATGAATGCAGTAGCTGAAATGTTAGATAAAATACCTGTTGTTGATCTTTATATTGATGAAGATGAAAGATATATTCCTGAAGAGAAGAAATTCACATATACAATTACTCCTATTGAAGAAGATGGTCAAATGGTTTATGAACTTGAAGGAAGTTTCGTAGATAGATTACTTATGTCAAGTTATATTAATGATCCAGATTCATTAAGACATCTTCATAGAGTTCTTACAGAAAAAGGTGTATTTGATGACCTTAGACAAATGGGAATTGAAAATGAAGATATAGTAAGACTTAAAGATTTTGAGTTTGAGTACTTAATGTAAGAAAGGAGTAAATTATGATAACAACTAAACAAAGATCATTCTTAAGAGGGATGGCTAATAGAATGGACCCATTATTCCAAGTAGGTAAAAATGGAATAGAAGATAACTTTTTAAAGCAAGTAGAAGAAGCTTTAGAAAAA
Organism: Sarcina sp.; assembly: GCA_051650825.1. Classification (GTDB taxonomy): domain Bacteria; phylum Bacillota; class Clostridia; order Clostridiales; family Clostridiaceae; genus Sarcina. Next base: position 9,762 of record JBOFRC010000130.1, read on the forward strand.
AGAGAATTAATAAAGATAAAAGTTTTAGAAAATAGCGGATTAACAGCAAGAGAAGCTTCAGATATAATATGTGAAGAAATTGGCTGTGAAGGAATTCAAGCTATAGGTAGTAAACTTGTTGTTTATAAGCAATCTTCTAAAAAACCAGTTATAGAACTTCCTGTACCAGGGAGAAAATAATATACAATTTAAAAGTATAATTTTTATAAAACTTTATGTACTACTAGAGTATAAATTAGTAGTATGTAGAGTTTTTTTGATTTTGTATATTTTTATGTGTGTTTTTTAACTTTAAAAGACTATTTTTATATTTCCATTTATCGCTTTAACTTGGTATAATGATTAAGTCAGATTGCTAATTATTAAGAGGTGAGGTTGATGTTAGAAGTTAATTTAAAAAATTATTTAAAAAAGAATCTTAGTGACAAAAGATATAAGCATGTTTTAGGAGTAGCAGAAACTTCAGTAAAACTAGCTAAATTATATGGTGCAGATGAGGAAAAGGCTAAGATAGCCGCTTTAGCTCATGATATAGCAAAAGAATTATCAGTAGAAAAGCAAAAAGAAATTTTAAGGAAACATAATTTTGAAATTAGTTATATAGATGAAGCATCACCACAAGTGTTGCATAGTTTTGTGGGGTCTGTACTTTTTGCAGAATTATTTAATTTTGATGATGAGGAAGTATTAAGTGCTATAGATTTCCATACTACAGGAAGAGGAGATATGTCTCTTTTAGAAAAAATAATATATATAGCTGATTATATAGAGCCTACTAGAAATTACCCAGGAGTTGAAGAGCTTAGAAAAATTACTTTTGAGGATTTAGATAGAGGTGTTTTGCAAGGGCTAAATAACACTATAAAATTAGTTGTTGATAAGAATTTAGTAATTCATCCATTGACAATTGAAGCTAGAAATTATCTATTAATTGAGTTAGGTAATAAAGAAAAATTTAGAGATTAAAATAGGAGCGAGTTTCATATGAGTATGCTAACTAAAATTGTAGAAAAAGAATATCATGATACAAAAATAAAGCCATATTTGAAAGATATTATGGGGCTGTCTAGTAGATTTTTAAAAAAAGCAGGTAAGGAAGATAGAGTACATGTAAATGGAAAACCTGTTTTTATGAATTTCATGATTTCACAAGGCGACAAAATAGAGGTTGATCTACAAAGAGAAGAATCACAAGATATAGAAGCTGAAGATATAGATATAGATGTTGTATATGAAGATGATGATATTCTTGTTTTAAATAAAAAACCATTTATGGTAGTGCATCCTACAAAAAATTATAATACGGGAACATTAGCTAATGGAATTATCAATTATTTTCAAAAAACAAATCAAAACTGTATAGTGAGATTGGTAAGCAGACTTGATATGAATACTTCAGGGCTTATTATAATAGGAAAAAATCAATTTGCACATATGAGATTATCAGATGAAATGAAAACAGAGAGATTTGAAAAAAGGTATCTAGCTTTAGTGCATGGAAATTTAGAAATTAAAGAGGGTACTATAAATAAGCCAATTTATAGAGTTGGCGGGGACACAATAGCAAGAGTTATAGATGAGAGAGGAAAAGAAAGTATTACTCACTATAAAGTTGTAGAAAGTTTTAAAAATGCAGATCTTGTAGAATGCCTTTTAGAAACTGGTAGAACACACCAAATAAGAGTGCATATGCAAAGTATAGGACATCCAATTTTTGGAGATGAATTATATGCTAAGGATTTTTATAAGGAAGATGAAGCTTATATAAAAAGACAGGCGTTGCATGCATATGGATTAGATTTTTATAGCCCGAGAACAGAAAAAAAACTTTCGTTAAGGGCAGATTTACCATATGATTTTAAAGATGCTATTGAAAAACTTAAATAAACTTAAGAAATGAATTATTAAATAATATAAATTATCTTAAATATTTAATTTAACTAATGAAAAAGAAATATTTGTTCATTTTTAGTCAAGTGCTACCGTCGAAATGATATGTTAATATTACCTTATGGAGGTGTTTATTAATGCTCATTTTAAATGTTAAATTCAACAGTCCTAAAGAAAATGCTACAGAGTTTATGGAAGAACATAAAGCTTTTAGAGATAAATATTATGATTTAAATAAATTTATATGCTCAGGAAAATTAACAAAGGGCGATGGTGGCATCATTTTATGCAATTCTAATATGGAAGAAATATATAAAATTCTAAATGATGATCCATTATACAGAAACAATATAGTGAATTATGAAATAACAGAATTTGAACTTAATAATTGCTTAGACGATTTTACAGCATGTCTATTTTAATTGGGGTTAATTTACATATTAATCTTAGAATAAATAGATTTTGTTTGCTTTACGATGGAGGTTTGTTATGAATAAAATTACGATAAATGGGAAAGAAATTTGTTTTGAAGGGGATAAGACAATACTTCAATTAGCTAGGGAAAATGATATTGATATTCCTACATTATGTTGGTTAAGTGACATAAAAAATGCAGGGAGATGCGGTGTTTGTGCTGTTGAAGTAGAAGGTGCAGATAGACTTCAAAGATCTTGTGCTGTCAAAGCAAAGGATGGAATGGTAATAAGAACTGATAGTGATAAAGTTATAGAAGAGGTTAGAAGTAAATTATCAGAAATTTTAGATGTGCATGAGTTTAAATGCGGTACATGCTCAAGAAAAGAAAACTGTGAATTATTAAAACTAGTAATTAAAACTAAAGCTAAGGCTAGTAAACCATTTATACCTGAGGATAAAAGCGCTTTAATAGATGATAGAAGTGAATCTTTAGTTATAGATAGAAGCAAATGTGTTAAATGTGCAAGATGTGTATCAGCTTGTAAAAACAGAACAACAACAAAATCAATAGAATTAAAAAGAAATGCCAATGGTGAAATGCAAATAGGACCTAAAGGTGGAGCTAAATTCGATGATATTGGATGTTTACTATGCGGACAATGTCTGATAGCATGCCCAGTTGCTTGTCTTAAAGAAAAATCTCATATAGAAAGAGTTGAAGAAGCATTAGCAGATCCTAAAAAACATGTTATTGTTGCTATGGCTCCAGCTGTTAGAACATCTCTTGGCGAGTTATATGGAATGGGATATGGGGTAGATACTACAGGTAAAATATATACAGCTTGTAGAGAACTTGGATTTGATAAAGTCTTTGATATAAACTTTGGTGCAGATATGACAATAATGGAAGAAACAACAGAGTTTCTTAAAAGAGTTAAAAACAATGGGCCATTCCCTATGTTAACTTCATGTTGTCCAAGTTGGATTAGACTTGTTGAAAATCATCACCCAGAATTAATAACTAATTTATCAAGTGCAAAATCACCACAACAAGAGTTTGGTGCAGCAAGTAAAAGTTACTATCCTAAATTAGAAGGTTTAGATCCAAAAGATGTATTCACAGTTACAATAATGCCATGTATATCTAAGAAGTTTGAAGCCTCAAGAGAAGAAATGCAAGTAGATGGAATAAGAGATATAGATGCAGTTCTTACAACAAGAGAATTACATGCATTACTTAAAAAGAGAAAGATTGATTTTAAAAACTTAGAAGATAGTATAGCAGATCCTGCAATGGGAGAGTATACAGGTGCTGGAGCTATATTTGGAGCTACTGGTGGAGTTATGGAAGCTGCACTTAGAACTGCAAAGGATTTAGTGGAAAGTGCTGATCTTAAAAATGTTGATTATCAAGAAGTTAGAGGTTTAGATGATATTAAAGAAGCTACAGTAGAAATTGGAGGAGTTGATTATAAGGTTGCTGTTATAAATGGTGCAGCATCATTCTTCAAATTCATGGAGCTTGGAAAAATAAATGAAGGATATCACTTTATAGAAGTTATGTCTTGTAGTGGTGGATGCGTAAATGGTGGTGGACAACCTCATGTTAAGAACGTAGACAGAAATGATTTAGATATAAGAAAACTTAGAGCCTCTGTTTTATATAATCAAGATTCTAAGTTATTACCTAAGAGAAAATCACATCAAAACCAAGCTCTTAAAAGAATGTATGATGAGTTTATGGGACAACCTGGTGGAGAAAGAGCAGAAGAATATCTTCACACACACTATACAAATAGAAAAAAAGAGCAAGAGAGTTAATAAAATAATTTAAGATAAGAAAAAGCAGATTCAAATGAAGAATCTGCTTTTTTATTACCATTTAATTTTATTTTTGCTTTTAAAGATTATTTTTTTTGCTCTTCGTCTATATTTAAAATAAAATAATTTATCTTTAATTATAAATATAACGATAAGTAGAGCAGTGCTTCCAAGCATAATCCATAGTATATTTGATTTAAATATACTAGAAAATTTAGAAACTTCAACTGTAGTACCACTTAATAATGGTAGTGTAGTGATAATAGTATTGTCTACTAAGATATCAGCAGATAATATATTATCACCTTGATTAAATGATGTTTTCGATAAATCCTTTTGTTCAAGGTTTAAACTTGTTTTTACATTGCTTGAATCTTTAGAACCTCTAGATAAAGGTTCTAAGGCATTATTAACGACATGATAAACATCTTCGCTAGCTATAAGTGGAACGTTAGTATCATTTACAGTTATACTAGTTATTTCTTCTCCTTTACTATAAAGTTTTAATAAATCAAAATTATCAAAGCCATATGTCATTAATTCTTTAGTATCTTTAAAATTAGTGATTTTATTTTCAGATTTTAAAAGCACTGATATAAGCATTTGATCGTCTTTTTCAGCTGCTGCAACGTAAGTTGATCTAGCAACATCAGTATAACCAGTTTTTGCAGCTACAAGCTCAGGAAAATAATTAGAATTATTAGGGTTATACATGGTTGTGCTATTGTTTACCCATTTTGTATGACCATCAATTATGCTTGCTGGTAATTCGTAAGTTAAAACCTGACTTATTTTAATATATTCAGGATATTTTATAGCTTTTTTCATTATTAGAGCTAGGTCTATAGCTGTAGTATAGTGATTGTCATTTGGTAGTCCACTAGCGTTTACAAAATTTGTGTTAGTTGCACCAAGTTCTTTAGCTCTTTTAGTCATAAGTTTTGCAAATTCTTCTTCACTTCCAGAAATATGCTCAGCAAGAGCCATAGCTGAATCATTAGCAGATTCTAAAAGAAGTGAATATAATAAATGCTCAACAGTATATTTATCACCTTCTTTTAGACCAATTCTACTTCCGTCTACAAATGGTGGATTTTCTCCAATTGTCACAACATCAGTTAACTTAGTATTTTCAAGTGTTAGTAAGGCTGTCATTACTTTAGTTGTAGATGCTGGCGCAAATCTTTCTTTTGAATTTTTATCAGCTAAAATATTTCCAGTTGTTGCATCTATAAGGACCATTCCCTCAGCAGTTACATCTGGAACTTCAGTGGCTAGTGATGTTATACCGAAAATACATACGAGCATTAGCCCTGAAAAGATAGCTTTGAAAAAGTTTTTCATGTGATATTGCCTCCTATATCTATGTAAAAATAATTTTATTTAAATTATATTAAAGACTTTATCTAAAAATAAAATTTAATATAATTAATACTTTAAAATTTTGGAATTATATTATCATATAATGTAAATTATTTTAAATTATACATAAAAATAAGAAAAAAATCTATAAAGTTATATAAAATTGTCAATAATTTAAATGAAAATTAATAAATTTAGCATTGAGGGGTTGGTAGTGATTTTGGTGAAAAAGGAGAAGGTAATAGGAAGTATAGTTGTTTTAGGGATATTGGGTTCTGTATTTTTATTTTCTAGTCGAATGAAGTCGATTGATGTAGGGGAAAATCAAAAAGTTGAAGAAATTTTTAAGAGTGATTCAACTTCAAAAATTAAAAATAATCAAAATGATGTACAGACTAATAATGATAGTTTAGATGATGCTACAAGTGTTGTAGCTGAGGAGATTGTTGTAGAGATTAAAGGTGAAGTTAATAAGCCAGATGTTTATAAATTACCTTTAGGAAGTAGAATAGATGAATTAATAGATGAGGCAGGGGGATTAACTTTAGAAGCTAATATAGATATGATAAATAGAGCAACTTTATTAGAGGATGGTCAGTGTATTATTGTTGCAAATGTTAATAAGCCCGTATTAGTAGGTGAGGACCTTGAAGCACAAGGTAATCTTATGAGTAGTCCATCAACAGATAAAAATAAAAGTGGAAAGGTTAATATTAATACTGCAACATTAGATGATTTGAAAAAATTAAATGGAATAGGTGAGTCAAAAGCTAAGGCTATTATTGAATATAGAGAAAGCATAGGAAAGTTTAAATCTATAGAAGATATAAAAGGTGTTTCTGGAATAGGAGATAAAACTTTTGAAAAAATAAAAGATGGTATGACTATATAAATTATGAAGATTAAAGGTAGATATGATATAATTTTAACAGATAACTTAAATAACAAAATTAGATTTAATTATGATGATAAAAATATTTACTATTATATATTAATGAAAGAAAGTAATATTCATTAAAAATGCAAATTTTTTCTGTATATTTAAGTTAATATAGAGGAAAAGTGGTGAGAAACAATGGCAGAAGAAAAAATAAAATTAACATCTTTAGCAAGAACAGGTGGTTGAGCAGCTAAAATAGGGCCGGAGGCTCTTTCAGATATTTTAGCAAAATTACCTAAAATGAGTGATGAAAATTTATTAGTAGGAATAGATACATCTGATGATGCAGCTGTTTATAAGCTTACTGATGATTTA
>JBOFRC010000131.1:0-10565 GCA_051650825.1 Sarcina sp.
TAGAGCAACCGGCTCATAACCGGTAGGTCCCGGGTTCGAATCCCTGAGGATGCACCATTACGGGGGTATAGCTCAGTTGGGAGAGCACTTGCCTTGCACGCAAGGGGTCATGAGTTCGAATCTCATTATCTCCACCATATAAGTCTGTGAAGAGTTCACAGGCTTTTTTTTATTAAAAAATTTAAGGAGAGTGCTATGTTTTATAGACTAAAACAGTTTTATTGGGCTATAAAAGCTAATTTTATAGAAATAGATAAGAAGTTTGTGAATGATTATTTATCTGTAGAAGAACAAAAAATATTTTATTCTCTTATAAAATCAGAGCAATTTCATTGTGAGAGAGTTGCCAAAGATTTATTTAAATATTTCTCGGGAAATTTAGATAAAAAAAAGCTAGTTAAATTAGGATTGTTACATGATTTAGGAAAGCAGGAACTTAAATTTGGACCAATTAAAAAAAGCGTTTTTGTTATAGCTAAGAAAATGAATAAGTCTTTTGTTAAGACAACAAAAAATGATTCTATTAGGAGATATTATAATCATCCTGCAAAAAGTGTAGAATTATTAAATAATATAGGGGAATATGATGATGTTTTTTTAGAAGCTATAAAATATCATCATAGGACTGACGATGAATTGAAGCATTTAAATAATTTATATTTAGATGCTTTGAAAACATGTGATGATAGAAATTAATATCTATATGATATAATAAACTTAATTAATTAGTACTAGGAGAGGATTAGTCATGGATTATGATGTTTTAATCTTAGGCGGTGGTATAACAGGGTGTGCTATTGCCTATGAACTTTCAAAATATAATTTAAATATAGCTCTTATAGAGAAAGATTTTGATATAGCAGATGACATTTCTTTTGTTAATGCAGAGATTGTTTATGATGGTTCAGAATGTAAGAATGATTTGATGAGCACTTTAGAAAGTATGGGAAATAAGCTTATAAAAGATGTTAGTAAAAAGTTTAATTTACCTATTACTAATAGGGGTACTTTGAGAGTAGCACATGATGAAGAGTCAGAAAAAATAATTGATAGTATGTATGCTAAGTCTAAGAGAAGAAATTTAACTGGTGTGGAAATTATTGATGCGCAAAAGATAAAAGAAATAGAGCCTAATTTAGGTCTCCAAGCAACAAAGGCTCTATATACTAAAAATACGGCTGTTATAAATCCATATGAACTTGCTATTGCATATGGCGAGGTAGCTTTTGAAAATGGTGTTAGATTTAGATTAGAGGAAAGGGTAAATGAAATAAGTAGACTTGTTAATGGGTTTAGGGTTACAACTAATAAGAATAAGTTTACTTGTAAGTTTGTTGTTAATACTATTCCTGGGGATATATATGCAGCAGAAGAAGAGAAAGTTGCAGAAGAAGAAACTTTAAAAACTTATTATTTATTACTTGATAATTGTAGAGAAGCTTCATATTCTAATTTGGTTGTGAAAATTGAAGATGAGGATAATTATATTACACATATTCCTAGTCCTGGTGGAGAGAGAGTTATAGGGATTAATTCTGATAAACCATTAGGTTTCTATAAGTCACTTAGGATGGCAAAAAGATTGCTTCCTAGTATTAATAATAGTAATGTTAATAATGTTTTTTATGATGAGCATCATAAGGATATTATAATTATAGATGATAATGAAATAAATAAGGGATATATAAAAATAACAGGTAAGCATTATGCTGAGGTTACTATTGCACCTGCTATAGCTAAATTAGTTACAGAGAGTGTTATAGAAAATTTAGCTTGCTCTAAAAATAATAATTTTATAGATAAGAGACGAGAATTTTATAGATTTAAAAACCTTACTAATGAGCAAAGGAATGAGCTTATTGATGTTGATGAGAAGTATGGAAAAATAATTTGCATGTGTAATCTTGTTACTGAAGGTGAGATTGTAGATTGCATTAGAAGACCTCTTGGTGCAAGAACTTTAGAGGGTGTTAAGAGAAGAACAGGAGCTACTTTTGGTAGATGTCATGGTGCTAGCTGTATTAGTAAAATTATAAATATTTTGGCTAGAGAACTTGATAGAAAACCAACTGATATAGTTGAGGATTCAAGAAATTCTAATTTATTAGCTTCTAGAATAAAAGAGTTTGGTGATATTTAAAGGAGTGTTTGTTATGACAAAGGATATTTTTACGAGCGTTGTAAGACTTAGGGGATCGAAAAGACATAATGTAGTATCTGTTAAGAGCAGTAAACCTGTTGAGTTAGAGTTATGGATAGAGTTTTCGAAGGTTTTAAGTAGATTATATATGAGTGTACCAACTAATATAGGGGATATTGTTTGTAAGAATATTTTAAATACAGGTGTGGATATAGTGTGTACTAGAAATTTAGGAAAAGATTCTTAACTCTTGAATTTCTAGCAGTTTAGAGAGATAATATAAGTAGAGATGTTAGTAAAAGAATTTATTGACATTGATGTATTTGATTAATATAATAGACTAAAGCAATATTGTGATAAACCTGTGATCAGGCTAGTAATAATTTATTTTAATTCAGAGAGTTAGTGGTTGGTGAGAACTAATTTAAAATATTTATGAATCCACCTGTGAGGGACTGTGAAAACAAGCAGTACGGTATGAATCGTTAACGAAAACAAGAGGATAAATTATTTTAAATTAATTTATCAACTAGGGTGGCAACGCGGAGTCTTTCGTCCCTTTTATAGGGATAGGAGACTCTTTTTTTGTGCCTAAAAATAGATAAAAATGTTGCTAAGGCTATAATTTATAATGGAGGAATAGAAATGTTAGATTTAAAAAGAATTAGACAAAATCCAGAAGAAATCAAAGTTGCTCTAACTAACAGAGGTGAAGATTTTGATATTGCTGTTATTGATGAGTTAGTAGGACTAGATGAGGAAAGAAGAAAAATATTAGTTGAGGTTGAAGCTTTAAAAGGTGAAAGAAATAAAGTTTCTGCTGAGATTCCAAAGAAAAAGAAAGCAGGAGAAGATGTTGCACCTATAATGGCTGAAATGAAGCAAATTGGTGAAACTATCAAAGATTTTGATACAAAGCTTGGACAAATTAACGAAAGAATAAATTATATAATGTTAAGAATCCCTAATATCCCTAATCCAGCTGTTCCAGAAGGTGAAACAGATGAGGATAATGTAGAGATTAAAGTATGGGGAGAGCCTACTAAGTTTAGCTTTGAGCCTAAAGCTCACTGGGATTTAGGTACTGATCTAGATTTATTAGACTTTGAGAGAGCAGGAAAAATTACAGGTTCAAGATTTACTGTTTATAAAGGAAATGGAGCTAGACTTGAAAGATCTTTAATTAACTATTTCTTAGATAAACATACATTTGAAAATGGATATACAGAAATACTTCCTCCATACATGGTGAATAGAGAAAGTATGACAGGAACAGGTCAATTACCTAAGTTTGAGGATGATGCTTTTAAAGTAGATAATGGATATTTCTTAATTCCTACAGCTGAGGTTCCTGTAACAAATATATATAGAAATGAAACTTTAGTAGGAGCAGACCTTCCAATTAAGCATGTTGCTTATAGTGCATGTTTCAGAGCAGAAGCAGGTTCAGCAGGAAGAGATACTAGAGGACTTATAAGACAACACCAATTTAATAAAGTTGAGTTATTAAAATTCTGTAAACCTGAAGATAGTTATGCAGAGTTAGATAAGCTTGTTGCAGATGCAGAATCAGTATTACAAGGTTTAGGATTACCATATAGAATCGTTAGAATTTGTAAAGGTGATTTAGGATTTACTGCTGCACTTAAGTATGATATAGAAGTATGGATGCCAAGTTATAATAGATATGTTGAAATATCAAGTTGTTCAAACTTTGAAACATTCCAATCAATGAGAGCTAACATTAAATATAAAGAGACTCCTAATGACAAACCTCAATTTGTACACACTTTAAATGGTTCAGGAGTTGCTATAGGTAGAGCTCTTGCAGCATTACTTGAGAACTATCAACAAGAAGATGGTTCTGTAGTTGTACCAGAAGTTTTAAGAGATTATATTAGATGTGATGTTTTAAAATAAAAATTTAATAGATAGAAATTTAATGGGACTGTGTCATAAAGGAGTTTAATCTAGAGTGATGCAGTCTTTAATTTTAGCTATTTATAAATTTTAAATGTATTAGAAATTATATTTCAAGACTAGGGTCTTATATTATTATATATCTGTATTAATTTTGTGATGTTATTCTGATTTTGTGAAAAGTTCTGATGAGTAACACCCTATTAAGTTATCTATAACTTATGATATAATATGCATATTTAAGGGTATATATATTTAGGTTAAAACATAGTTAATTTACATAATAACTAAGGAGGAAAAGTTACTATTTATAGAAAGTTATATTTAGTAATTATAAAAAATATGAATAAAACTAAGATTATAGGCTTGCTAGGTGCTGCTACAATGACAACAACTATAGTTGCACCTACAGTAACACCAACAATTCAAACAACAAATAATACAAAACCTTCAGATAATAATTCTATACATAATAATTCACAAAAAAATGATTCTAAACAAATTTCAACAGACCAACAACAGTCTTTAGATAATAATAAAAATATATCAGGAGATAGCTTTAATCCAAAAAATTCTACTAATGATAATCAAGAGAATCAAAAGGCCTCTAATAATAGTGGGCAAATGAAAGATAACACAAAGGTAGAAGATAGTAATTCAAATAAAAATAATGTTGATTTAAAAGGACAAACTAGTATTTCAAAAAATCAAACACCGAAGGCAGTTCAACTTAACATGGCAGCAAAAGCTCCGATTGAGCAAGCATCTCTTAATATTAATAATGTTTGGGAACAAAGCATAGGAACTTTATCATTTAATTCAAATACGATGACTATGAATGTTGGATGGGGTGGAGCAGCAACAACAAACCCTTATGCGAGTAGCCAAGAAACTTTATTTATAGTTTCTTTGATAAGTCAAAATGGATCAATTATTAAGAGTGAAACATTTAATGGAAATACTAGCAATCCTCAAAGTCTTTTGGATAATTTTTCTGGTCAGTCTTTTCAGTATGGAGATAAACTTGCTGTAACATATGTTAATAAATCAGCTAATATTAATGCTACAGGATTAAATGAGAATGGAACAATTAGTTCTACTCCATATAATGTAACGAAAACAACAGCATTTAATATTGAAAAAACAGGATTAAGTGTATTTAGTAATGGTAAATTAGATGTTAATCCATTACCAATAGAAGGTATAGCAAATATTGTAAAATCATGTACTGTAACAGGGACAACTACACCAGAATCAGAAGTGACTATTTATGTAGGTGGAAAAACTTTTAAAACACAATCAAATTATGTGGGAACTTTTTCTGTTCCAATAACTGATGAGAATGGATTAACTGGGAAGACTCCTATAACGGTATGTGTGCCAGGACAAGTTCCAACAATTGTTTATCCAACAGCAGTTCCAAACCTTGGAATAAATAAGGCAAGTATAGTTACAAATGCTAACTGTCATTTAACTGGTGAAACTTTAAGTTTTAATCCAACTATTTTTAAAATGAATATTAGTGAAAGTGGAACAAATCAATTTTCAGCAAACCTTATAAGTGATGGAGTTCCTGTGGCTAAATCACAAACAGCTTATTTTAGCGGATTTAGTGGGAATTCTAATATAAATGGTGGATCTTTTAAATATGGTGATATTATAAGTTTTTATCAGGGAAATGAAGGGCAAATTCTTTGGGGAAACACAACAATAAATACAGGAACATCTAGCAGTACATTGAATGCGGGAAAATTTGAGTATTATAGAATAGAACCAACAGGTCTTGTACCAGTTGAAAATAAAAACTTAACAATAAACAATCCATCATACGGCGGGGAATCTAAGGTTGATGTCAGTGGGCAAACTTTAGCTAATGTTAATGTTAAGGTGAGTGTAGGAAGTTATACTACAACTGTAAAATCAAACTCTAAGGGAGAATATGTAGCAAGTATTCCATCTAGTGATATGAGTGTTGGGGATGTAGTTTCTGTTTATGTTAATGGTGATAATTTTGGACAAATAGTATATAACTACGCACCTAGTTATGCTTTATATTCAAGTAAGATACAGGTCTCAAATTATTATGGACAGCCAATCTTTAATATAGGATTTAATCCAGCTGATTCAAAGTTTACAGCAGCTAAAAATATAACTTATTACAATTATAGTGGAGGTCAGGAAACTGGAAATACTGTTGGAACTTTCTATACTAATAGATTAAGTTTTAAGCTTATAAATTCTAAAACTGGCGATGTGATTAAAACTTTTTCTACTAATCAACTGAATGATAGTAGTGCTTTTATTAGTCAAATTAATGGTCAATCATTTGAGAATGGTGATATTTTAGAGGTTTCAGATGCTCCAAATCTTTTAAATGTTAATGTTTTGAATGGAAAAGATGCAGTGGGAAGTATATCAGTAGCAACTCAATATTTTGAAATAACTAATGCAGGACTTGTTGATATTAGTAATAAATTTATATCTATGAATCCAGTTGATATTTTAGGAAGTGGAAAGGATTCTACTAATATAACAGGGAAAGTTAATGCTAATGCTAATGTAAACATTAAAATAGGAGATAGAACTTTTACAGGAAAAGCTAATGCTAGCGGAAACTTTAGCATACCTATAACTGTAGCTAATGGTTTTACTGATAACACTAATATTATTGTAAGTTCAAATGGATATATTCCAACAAGTGCAAAGCTTGAATATGCTAGCAAGGTTAATCTTCAAAATAGTTTTATTAACTTCTATAGTCAAGGCTCTACATCAAATATACAATCAAGTATAGGATTTGATCCTGCAAATATGAAGTTTGTTGTTCAAAATTATGTTGATAGTCTTGGGAATGGAAGTCAAAATTATTTTACATTAGGGCTTTATAATCAAAATGGAACAGCTATTATTAACCCTACAGGAATAAATAATGGGTCAACATCAGCTATAACAAGTTTAATAAATGGAAAATCATTCAACTATGGTGATGTTATAAGCCTTTCTTATAATCCTAGTATGTCTATACCTGTAGCGCTTAATAATCAAAGTGTAATAGCTAATATAACTGGCACTACAGAATATTTTGAGATTACAAAAGACGGACTAGTAAGAGTTAATTTTGGAGAAAAAATATATACTCAAAGCGTTGCATGGAAGGACAATAATTTAGTAATGAACCTTGCACCGTCTATAGGAAATACACTAAGCCTTGCAAATGGAAAGGTTGAAATAATCAGTTCGTCTAACAAAGTTATAACAACTTCTACTATAGTTAATGGAAAAGTTGAATTTACAGAGAGCCAATTAAAAAATCTTACAAATCAAACTGATTATAAGTTTATGATTGAAGTTTCAGGAAAGACATTACCTTTATATGTTAACAGTAATACTTTAAGTAATGCTAATTATAAATTATTTGCTAATACAAATGGGGAACTAGTGATAGAGACAAATCATATAAATTATCCTATAAGTAATGTAAATGATATTGCAAGTTATAGTAAGAATATGAGTGATGCTGTAACAAATGCAATAAAAAATAATGATTCTATGAATTCTACATTAAATAATGAAAAGGCAATGAATGATGTTGTTGCTAATGCTTTTATAAATAGATTTGGTATAACAAATCTTCAAAAGTTTTATAGTGAAAACGCTAATAATGCAGCGTTTATGAATTGGGTATTAAATAATGATGTTGCTATGAGTGAGTATTTACAAGCAACAAATATAGGTGCAGCTAATATAAATAGTCTTCAGATTTGGTCAGATATTTGGAATGAGTATACTAATTCACATAGTGGATTTAATTTAAGACTTGCTATTGCTACAGCACTTGCAAATGAAAGTACAATATATGATTGCTTTAATGGAAAGCCAGTTGGCAGTCCTGTTGTTAGATATAATATATTTGAAACTTTAAATGAGCAAGGTGGTATGGTTAAAGGGTTTGATACATTAAATGTTAAGCTTTTAGAAGCTGTAGTAGATGTTCCGATAACAAATCCACAAATTGATGAGATGAGAAGTTTACTTTTGCAAAACCATAATAATTTAGTTACAGGAAATGATTTGTCAGGAACTGATTATACTATAAATTATACTTTCAGAAATCCATATAATGGAGCTAGTATATTTGGAAGCTGGGAAAAATTTTATGGACCTAATGCAACAGTTGCAGATGTATTTAAATTAGGCGGTGTATGTGGTTCTATTTCTAGGTTAGGCTCAGTTGCATGTAGAGTATTTGGTCAACCATCACATCAAATGGGAGAGCCAGGACATGATGCGTTTTATACTTATGATATACAAAATGGACAATGGTACTCTGAGTATGGAGAAACAACAGTTGCAAAAGCTACAGGGTTTGATGTTAGTGGATGGTCTAATGGACTTGCATTAAATAGCTATACAGTGACATATAATGCTATCTATGCAGCAGCAGATAATGCTCAGTTAACTAAATCAAATGAGTATTTATGGATGGCTAATTCAGCTCTTTCATATAATTTGAAATTACAGGCAATAAATAATGCTATACAAGCACAATCATTAAATGTTGAAGCATGGCTTGCAAAAATTAATTTATTAAAAAGTAATCCTAATACAACCGCACAGGATTATATAAATCTTGCTAATGATTTAATGAGTGCTTTAAAGGGATATCCAGAGCCTATGTTTGATTTATTAGTTAAGTTTAATAAAAATATGTTACAAGTTGCTACAACAACACAATATAATGATTTCGTAAACAAGGTTACTAGTGTACTTAAAAATATGGAGACAAATGGAGATTCAAGCCAACAAACTCAAGCAAGTAGAGTTTTAAATGATGGTTATATGACTCAATATGGTTTTGTATTAAATCAGCCTAAAATTTTAGGGCAACTTAATATTAATAGTTGGCAAAGGTCAAGTCCAACTGAAAGTATCCAATTTGTTGGGAATAAAATAGTTGCATCAGGTATACACACTTGGATTGCAAGCAGTAATAGTACAGGAATAAAGATAAATCTTTTTGATAATAACATGAATGAAAAGAAATCTTTTAATGTAGGTGGAGAAGAGTTTGGTACCACAATGATGAATTCATTAAATGGTCAACCTTTTGCAATTGGCGATATAGTGGAAGTTCAATATACGCCAGGAATTTATAGCCATGGATATTTATCTCTTGAAAATTCTGATTTAGTTACTAAAAATGCACCTAATATAATAGCATTTCAAATTACTCAAAATGGACTTAAAATTTTAGATGGTCCATATACTGCGCCAAATGGGAAAGCGTATAATTTCTATACTGGATTTAAAAAGACTGTTAAAGGTATGGAATATTTAATTTTTGGAACTCCTCAAAAAGGTGTACAAACAATAGATGGTAAGCAGTATTACTTTAATAATGAAGGAATAATGCAGACAGGACTTCAAACTATAAATAATTATGGATATTACTTTAATAAAGATGGAGTAATGCAGACTGGATGGCAAACTATAGGAAATCAGAGATATTATTTTAGTAGTAATGGAGAGGCAAACCCAGGGTATCAAGTTATTGATGGAAAGCAATATTTATTTGCAAATAATGGTTTGGAAATTCAAAATGCAATACCAAATTCTGATATGAAAATAAGCTCATATTCAACAGAAGAAAATAATTCAACATATTCAGCGAATAATATTATAGATGGAAATTTAAATAATAACTGGCAGAATGTTTGGAATAGAAGTGATAAAAATCCATATGTAACTATAGAACTTAATCATATTTATAAATTAAATGATTTAATTTGCTTCCCAAGACAAGATGGGGCTTGGAATGGAAATATTCTAAAGTATAAAATTCTTGTGAGTTTAAATGGAAAAGATTTTACACCTGTAACACAAGGAAATTGGGCGTATTCTTATTCAACACAATCACAGTTTGCTAATTTAAATGGCGTTAAAGCAAAATATATAAAAATTGAAAGTGAAGATGGAATATCTAACTTAGCAACTATATCAGAGGTTGTTTTAAGCGGAACTAATGTAGATACACCAAGTAATGTTATAAATAAAACAAATCTTGAAAAAGCTATTTCAAAAGGTAGTGCTTTATTAAACAGTAAAAATATTTATACAGCAGCAAGTTTAGCAGATTTAACTAAAGCTATAGAAAGTGGAGAAATAATCAATAAGAGTTCTAGTGCTACAGAAAGCCAAGTAACAAATGCCCAAAATATAATTACTAATGCGATTAAAGATTTAAAACCAAATAAAGATAATCTTGTAAATGAGATAAAAGCAGCGAAAGTAAAACTTGTAAATAAAGATGAATATTCATCTAGTACAGTAAATGCACTAAATAACGAACTTACAAATGCAGAAAAAGTTAATGAAAATGCAGATGCAACAATAAGTGAAGTAAGCAGTGCAGTTAAAATATTAGAAAATAGTATTGCAGATTTAAAGCCTAATAAAGATGGGCTTGAAAATGAAATTAAAGAAGCTAAAACTTTAGAAAGTAACG
>JBOFRC010000132.1:0-1200 GCA_051650825.1 Sarcina sp.
TGATTATGAGAAACAACTAAGCTTTTTGGAGTTAAAATGTAAAACACAGAGCATAATTTAAACTTTCAGTAGACACCCTGGTTGCTGCCGACAGCTGAGAGAAACAGCAGGAATGAAAGCAGGAATCAAAAATAAAACAAATGAGCATTTTCACGAAAGCTATCCATATTATTTTACATTTATCCCACATTTAGTTCTCACTCTCAGACGTAAAGAAATTTGGATGTACAGTTGCTGTACATGTTGCACCAAATAACCCTCAAGCAAGATGAAAAATAACATGATTTATTTTTAGGTTTTTAGGTTCCTAAGACTTGCGAGCAACATCAGTATCAGAGGGATTTTTACAGTTTGAGAAAGGAAGATATTTATCGATAAAACCATGGCAAAGTAATAATAATAATACATTTTATGTAGCTTTTTTCAATGTACTCAAATATGCTTTACAAAATAAAAGGATAAAAAAATCAAGGTAAATAGATTGAAAAGATAGCAAAAACTGCATCTGAAATTAATGTAAAATGTTCTGTTCAGAATCAGAATAATCAAACCCATATAAAATAATAACAGCAATAATAATGATAAAGTGATAAGACAAGCTATTCCCAGAATATGACAAATGTCTGTCACATAACAGGGAAAACACATTCACACATTATCTGTAATGCATGTTGCATATCATTAAATATTGTATCTCTCACCCTAAATGTTCCATCAGGGTTCCTTCCTTTGTAGGTGTAGGTCGCGGTTCCCCCAAAGTGATGTGATGCAGACGCCAGTGAGACCAGGAGCAGCTGAAGCAGGAGCACGAGTGTGGAAGCCATGATGCCCAAACTCACCTCTGTCCTGAGATTCTCTGCCACTCACATCCGCCTGCAGCATCCTTATATACACTTACAGGCCGGCCAAACAGGCTGGTGACCATCCTGCCAAGCAAGTACCATGTTTCAGAACAATAGGCCAGCTGCAAAACTGGTTTCAGTGAAAATAGTAAGCACTGAAAGCATTTCATACTCAACACCTTGTTTAAAATTCTTTCAACAATACAGCATGCACAATTTGCAATAACAAAACATAACTTGTGGATGATGAACTGACATACTGTTCTTGCTGCAAATGTTAGGAAACTGAAACCTAAGCACAATCATTGTAGTGTATATGCATTTTTTCATTGGAGAGTATGTTTTACACAATTCCCAC